>VMFH01000055.1 GCA_007375925.1 Parcubacteria group bacterium Gr01-1014_72
GGTCCTCAACGCAGTTAGCTTGAGCGGGCCGGGGCTCAGATTTCTCCTTGATGCCAAACGCTGGCAGAGCTATGGGAAACCGATGCTCATATCAGTCATGTCCCTCGCCAAAACGCCGAGCGAGCGTAAAGCGGAACTTTTCTTGATGTGTGAGATGATCGCGTCCGAGTACAGAGAATTGGCTGTCATGCGCGGATACGCTCCGCAGTGGGGTATTCAGATAAACTTCTCCTGCCCAAACGGCGGCGTGGACCCGAATGACCTCATCGCAGAGGTCGTCCCCATTCTTGAAATGGCGGACGAGATGCTTCCATCACAGATTCCGGTGATGCCAAAGTTCGGCCCCGAAATACATCCCGCGTCGGTACTGCAAATCGCCCGCGCGCCGCGCTGTGACGCGCTCTGTGTCTTCAACACCATGCCGTTCGGCAAGCACCCAACGTGGACGCAGGAGGCCCCGCCGATTGCTTGGAAAGGGATTTTCGGCACCGATGACCCAAAGGAGTCCCCGATGGCGAAACGGTTCCCCGGATTCGCCGGCGGGTATTCGGGTGAGGCGCTCCTTCCCTTCCTTTTGGAATGGCTTAGGAAAGTTCGCGCTCTTGGCGTAACTACCCCCATCTGCGGCGGAGGGGGCATTCTATCCCCCGCTGACGCATACAAAGTCTTTGACACGGGAGCCGACGCGATATCGCCGGGCTCCATTGCGATGCTTGCGCCGACACAGGTGCGCAAGACTATCCGCGCGGCGCACGCGTATGTCAGGAGCCACGAATGCCTCCTCCAGCACGAACCTGCGGAACGTTGGGATATCTAATCCCGCGCTGTACACATGATTCCGTTCGTACGCCCCCTCCCGCTCCGCGGGACGGGGGTTGTTTTTTTCTCCGCGGCGAGTAGTATCGGGGACAGAATGAACAACAACCTGAACTTTGAGATTGCCTATGAGAAAAATCAAGAGGAAGCTGCTGCGAGTAATCGTAGAAGCGATCGCGAATGTCCACTGGCATGGACGCGAAATCGGGGCACTTATGAGAGCCCTCATTCGAGAAGCTATACGAGGAGGCGCCGACGTGCTCGGCTTTCAGCCAAACACGAACGAACCTCTCACCAGAGCCGCGGCGGTCATCAATTACCTACGGAGTGCGGAACATCTGATACCGCAGGGAGAGAAAATGCGTTTTCTCCCCTTTATCATGCTCACAGAAGAAACGACTCGAGAGGAGTTGGTTTTATGTGTAAAGGCAGGAATCTATGACGGAAAGATCTATCCGTACATGCGGACGACAAAATCTAAACACGGCGTTCGACGATACGGAAAGATTCTCCAGGTGGTGAAATGGTGCGGCGAGCTTGGTATCAAGGTGCACGTCCATTTTGAGCATCCGGACCCGGTGTACATCAATCGCGACGCGGAGTACCTCTGTCTTCCCATCGCACAGATATTTCTGGAAGAGACTGATGCAATCCTCATCTGGGAACACGGCTCGGACAGCCGCTGTATCAGCGCATGGAAGAAATTCGCAAAAACAGGTCGCTTCTACGTTACCCTCACCGCGCACCACCTTGCGTGGGATGAGGATAAGGCGTTCGGGGACGTCCGAAGAAAATGCAAGCCGCCTATCAAGACGGAGCGCGACCGAATCAGCTTGGTCCAATTCGTCTCCGAAGGCCACTCGTTTGTCATGCTCGGAGCTGATGACGCGGCCCACGACATACATGCGAAACATGTGCACGAAGGTAAGTGTGCCTGCGGCGCGTTCACGTCGCCGTTTCTGTTGGCACTCTGCGCACACGCGCTCAGTCACCTCCTTCGCACAAAGAAAGGGTTGCGGATATTCATTGACTTCACGAGTCGAAACGCTCGGAAACTTCACAAACTGCCACCGGCGACACGGAAAATCGCCCTCATTGAAACGCCATTCAAGATTCCGAAGTCGTACAAAATCGGACCATGGACGGTTGAGCCTCCCGGCGCAGGTGAAGAGATTGGATTCCAAATTGACGCATAAGGGCAATGGTAAAAGAGACGCGCGCGTCCCGCTTTCAGCGGGACGCTTTTTCTTTTCTCTGCAGGGGCGTATGATGCGGCGAGAGGTATGTATGAGTACGAAAAAGAAAGATCGCAGAACGCCGTTTCTCCCCGGCTTCGTATGCGAGGTGAATGAGCGGCCGGAGTCGCTCACCCAAGAGTGGCCCGGACGGGGATCTCCCGGCAGACAGTTATACCTCACCCTCCCGCAAACAAACCTCCCTCCCGCCGCTCGCGCGAACAAACGCCGCCGTGGAGGGGTGCGGGAGTGGAGCAGTTCGTAAGTTTCTCACACGTCCCGTGCTGGAGCGGGACGCTTTTTAATTTAGGGGTTCAGGAGTCCAACTCCCTGCGTCTCCTGAAATTACACCGCAAGTATGAACCGCTCCAGCGCCGTCTCAAAGTCAGAGCGGCCGCGGTGCGCCTCGTGGTACAACCGCACGAGCCGCTCTGAAAGTACGGGAATCTCTTCCGTCCGGAAATTGCGCGCAAAGGCCTTTGCTTTTGAAAACGGAAAGGGTGAGAGCCCCGCCTCTTCCGCACTCTTCGCGCCCGCGGCAAGGGCGATAGTTTTTATCTGCCAAAAAAGGATGCCGTGAAGCTCTTCCGGCGCGGCGCCACGGTGTACGGCCTCTCGGTAGAGCGCCCAGAGTTCTCTCCGGTCGCGCCTCCCGAGCGCGTCTGCGAGCGCAAATTGATTGAAACGCGGTTTCTCTGCCGCCCTTTCGTCAAATCGCTGAAGCTTCCCCGCCCGCTCAATCTTTTTCAGCGTCACCGCATCCACTGCGCCCTCAAGAACAATGAAAATGTTTTCTGATGCGCCGAGGTCTGAAATCCTTTCAACAAAGGATTCCTTCGCCTCCTTATTTTCAAAAACCCGATTAAGAAAAATTATCGCGCGCCGCTCAAAGAGCCCTTGCGAACCGATGAATTCATCAAAAAATCCAGGCGTCCAGTCGTCCCCCTCCACGCGCACAAAAGCGGCGTCCGGTTTTTTCAAGCGCAAACTGTCAATCAGCTCATGCGCCTTTGCCCCCGCGCTCTCTGTATCGGTACCGTGGAGGAAGTACAACATAGAAATAAATGTAAAATGTAAATCTAAAAATTTAAAGTGACAATTCAAAATTAAAAATCCTAAGAATCCTAGTCCCGAGACTTTGAACTTTACAGTGTCATTTTATCCCGAACCGTCCGCGAGAGATAACGAGCAGAGACGGTTCGCGGATCCCGTTATCTTCACTTTTATTCTGTTACTATACATTATTCATAAGTGGCGAACGAACGGGATCTCGAAAATCTAATCTCGCTTCGCTCGAAGATTTTCGGGACACTTTTAGATTTCAACTTTGCATTTTCTTCATTTCGCCCCAATTCTTCCCGACCGCCACATCCACCACAATCGGGACGCCTTTTGTCTCCTCAAGCGAGAGCACGCCCTCCATAAAATGCTTCAGTTTCGGCGCCACCTGTGTCACCAACCCTTCCTCAATTTCATACACAAGCTCGTCATGCACCTGCAAGATAAGTGCGGTTCTGTCTCCGAGACCCTCCTTTTGCAAAAATGCATCAATCCGCACCATCGCGAGCTTGATGATGTCCGATTGTGTTCCCTGGATTGGCGCGTTAATCGCCATCCGCTCGGCGGCGGCGCGGATGTAGGGAATCTTGGAGGTAATCGCCTCAAAGGCGCGCCGCCGCCCGAAGAACGTCTCGGTGTACCCCTTTCGCGCGACGCTCGCCTTCACCCCCTCCAGGTACTCGGTCAGCCGGCTGAAGCGCGTGAAATATTTTTTGTAAAACGTCTCGGCCTCTTCCCGCGTCCCGCCGATTGACTGCCGAAGCGAATTGACTCCCATGCCGTAGAGCATCCCGAAGTTTATCGCCTTCGCACGACGACGCATTTCTTTCGTTACTTCGCTTCGCGGAATCCCGAACACTTCTGCCGCCACCGCCATATGCACATCCTCGCCCGA
>VMFH01000056.1 GCA_007375925.1 Parcubacteria group bacterium Gr01-1014_72
GTGCCTAATGCGCTTACCGAGTTCGGTGTGATTCGGAATGTTCTGAAGGTTCGGCTTCTCCGATCCCATCCGGCCAGTCGTCGTGCCGGCCTGGAGAAAATTGGCGTGGAGCCGTCCCGTCTCATCAACCATTCCGGGAATCGTATCAATGTAGGTCGTGAGGAGTTTTGCAAACTCGCGGTACTCAAGAATGGAACCGATGATGGGGTGGAGCTCGCGCATTTTTTCAAGCTCACTTTCCTTCGTTGAGAGTGCTCCGCCCGCCGTCTTTTTTTGGTTTTTCGCCTTAAGCCCAAGTTTTGAGAAGAGAATGACGCCAAGCTGTTTCGGCGAGGCGACGTTGAACTCCTCTCCCGCCAATTTCCAGATGGCTTTTTCGCGCTTTGCGAGCTCAGTGTGATACTCCTTTGAAAGTTTTTTAAGGTACGAAACGTCAATCGCAACTCCCTTTTCATTCATCCGCCGGACAACGGGGACGAGTGGTTTTTCAATCATATCAAACACTTGAATGAGGTTTCGCTTACGCAATTCCTTCAGCACGATCTCTCTTGCCTTTTTGAAATCCCGCGTCCGTGCAAATCCCAAAATATCATCAAGCTTCGGATCAGTGAGGTTGGAATTGACGAGCCAGAGCGCGACGGCGGTTTCCGAAAGCTCCTCTGGCGAAATCGCCGCCGTTTGAAGTGCGTCATTGAAGGAGGGTTGGGAAGGGGAAGGGACACTGGCTTGTAGCTTGTAGCTTGTAGCTTGTAGCTTTTCCATTTTTTCATTCTTGCTTTTCTTCTTTTCATTCTCGATTCCCGATTCCCGATTCCCGATTCCCTTTCCGAGCGCCGCGCGAAGGCGCTCGGGGAGCGTTCGAAACTCAAGCTCCGCAAAGAGCGCCTCGGCCTTCGCGAGATCAGCCGTTTCCCGCCACAACCTTTCGGGAAGCGAGAAATCTATCGGCGCATCAAGCCGGATGGTCCCGAGTAGTTTGCTGAACTCCGCCTCTTCCTTCCCCGCTTCCAAAAGACCGACGACTCGTTCGGAAATTCCCGCTTTCAAAAATGCTCCTCTGTCCTTCTTGAGCGCCTTGTACATTTCCTCAATCGTGCCGAATGTCTGTATCAAGGTCGTCGCCGTCTTCTCGCCGATGCCTTTGATGCCCTTGATGTTGTCCGAAGGGTCCCCCTTAAGCCCCTTGAAGTCGGGGAGAAGCTCCGGCGCAAAACCGAAACGCTTCTTGACCGCTTCCTCATCGTACATCACGGTATCGGTGATGCCTTTTTTGAGCGTAAAGACGCGGACGCGCCTGTCGTCAACGAGCTGGAGCGTGTCCATATCACCTGATGCGATAATAACTTCAGGTTGTAGCTTGTAGCTTGTAGCTTGTAGCTTTTCAACTATAGTACCGATGATATCATCGGCCTCAAATCCTTCTTTGTCGTAGATGGGAATGCCGAAGGCGGCGAAGACGTCGCGCGAGCGCTGAAGCTGTGTCACGAGTGCATCGTCCGCCTTCGCCCGCCCCGCCTTGTACTCTTTGTACGCCTCATGCCGGTAGGTCGGCTTCGGCAGGTCAAACGCCGCCGCCATGTAATCGGGCTTGAGATCGGCAATGATGCGGATGAGCATCGCGGAAAGCCCGTAGAGCGCACCCGTCGGCTCCCCGCGACTGGATGAAAAATCGGGAAGCGCATGGTATGCGCGGTGAATAATCGCGTGCGCATCAAGAAGTACGAGACGCCGCTGTACCTTCGCTTTTGCCATTATGCAATTCTAGCACCGCCCCAGAAACAAAAAAGCCGCCCGCCGAGAAGACTCGGGGCGGCTCGCGGTGATCCAAGAGTTGGTTAGGAGGTGAAGCGCTGCTCCAGAAATGTATCGGGGTTCTCTGCGATGATTTCATTTTTCCCTCCATCGACCCCTACACAAATAGTTAGCTATAGCTAACTATTTGTGTAGGGGGTTAGGAAGTATAAAAAAGTCTCAACGACAAGTTCTAAGGTTCTGTAAGGAGTTCTATATGGATGCGCTTCTTACTGTGTACTGATACGGCGAGTTGTTTCACTTATAAATTCAAAATCAATTCGCAGGGAATCATGCGGGAGCGCGGCGGCGGCGTGCTCGGCCCATTCAATACAGATGAGATGTTCGGGGTCAGCGAGAAGCTCGCGGAAACTGAGCGCAAGAAGTTCTTTCCCACTCGTGAGTCGGTAGGCGTCAATATGAACAAGCAGCGTAAAGCGTTTAGCGTTTAGCGGTGAGAGAGGGGGGGGATAATTTTTCATAATGATGAAGGTGGGACTTGTGATGTGCTCTTTTACGCCAAGGTGTTTTGCAAGCGCCTGCACGAACGCCGTCTTCCCCGCCCCGAGCTCGCCGTGGAGCGCGAGCACGGCCGCGTAGGGGTGCGGCGTCTCCGAAATGCGCCGAAGAATCTCCTTTGCAATGACAGCGGTGTCGGCAAGGTTCTTGCTCAAAAATTCCATACGTGAATTATGCGCCAAAAGCCCTAAAATAGGCAAAATTCTGCCAAGGGTAACCCTTGGCAGAAATAAAGGTATTTGAACGGGTAGCAAAAAGGGCGTTCCGACACATCGGAACGCCCTCGCGAAACTTATCACCTCACCAATGGCGGAGACCAGACTGTACGGTCCCGCCGACCCCGACGCCGACCGAGACCGAGCTTCCGCGGTCGTAGTACCGCTGGACCCGCGGGTACGCAGTGTACCCCAGGTGCCGGTAATGCCCGGTCTCAAAAAACCCCGTGTTTTTCACATCCCACTTCACGGAGCCAGTGCTCCGAGACGGGACAGTCGGGTAGTAGTACCCGCCCCCGTAGCCACCGTAACCACCATACCCGCCAGCGCCGTAGTAACCAGACGACGGCGCATACCCACCGGCCGCGGGCCAGATTTGGGGTGGGGTCGCAACTCGGTAGGGTCTGTACCCGTAGTTGCCGTTGAAGATCGGAGCGCCCGGGCCCGGACCTTGTTGCACCGCCCGAACATAGTCGGGAGAGGTGACGGGAATGGCTACCGCCTGCGGGGCGGCCTGCGTTTGTGACTGGCCAACCCGCGAAGACTCCTGTCCCGACTGTGGGACTGCCGCTTGCGGAGCACCAGAGGTGACCCGCACGATTCCCTGGTCAACGACCGGGGAATCTGTACCCGCCTGAACAACTGGCGGCCGGTGCCCTGTTGTGGAGCACCCGACGGAGATTAGAACGGTGAGACTGACAAGGAACAACTTTGCGATTTTCATTTTTCTGCCTTTCTTCTGCGTTTTTTTTGAAATCTTTTCGTCCAGGATTCCGCATCTGAACTCTTTTAATTATATCACGAAACATACCAAAAAGTCAATACTTTGCGGGCTCTAAAAATGGCTCTGTTGAGCTGTTTTTTAGCGCGACTGTAAAAGGGCTCCTATTTCAGACAAAGAAAAAGGCGAAGGGTTGAACCTTCGCCACGAAATCTATTTGCGGAAATGCTTCACTTAGGCTTCGCAAGCCCCTCTATACTCCACAGAACGTGCCGCGACGTTGTGCGAAGCGCCGGTGACGAGAGAGAGGACTGCCCACTGCTTCCATAGAGCCCGACAAAGCCGGTCGGCTGGGATGCCCCTGTAGTGGCAGATGAATCGGCTGATGGCCACGTCTGGTAGGTAAACGTGCTCCCCCGCGCCTGTGCGGTGAAGCCCGCCGAACCGACGTAATTCGTATTGCTATCAACTCCCTGCGCGATGAGCATCACCCCGTCCGCACGAGCAGGAATCTCAATGTCCACAATCTGACCGACGGGAAGTTTACTGACGCGAAGATTCGCCGCTGCGCTGTCAATGCTCTCCACGATGTCAACTGGGTGCTTCGTGTGATTCTGGATGAGAACACGGATGGATTTCGCGTCCGGCGCAGAGATGTTCGCCACAGAAGTCGCAGACGGCACAGGAGACACTGCCTGTACGACCGGCGGTGACATACTACGCGCCGCTGCGCGGCGCGCGCTCCGAGAGTGGCCGCAGCCGACGAAAGCGATAAGCGAAATAATGGCGAGAACCGCGACGCCGAAGCGCCGTCCGAAACCGATGATTTTCTTCATAAAGAACATTCC
>VMFH01000057.1 GCA_007375925.1 Parcubacteria group bacterium Gr01-1014_72
ATCCGAAAAGTTGTTATACGGATAGGACGCGGCAGTTGACGGATCTCTCGGCTCAGTGGCGATGTGCCCCGGCGCAACAAGCGCGAGCACTGTGTCCGGATACTCTCCGTTCGTGTCAAAGTAGAGCTCCAACGCGACCTGGATCTGCTTGATGTCCGCCACACGTCGCGCATCGCGCGCCCTCGTCCGCGTGCTGTTAAGAGAGGCGAGAACCACCGACGAGAGGATACCGATGATCGCAATGACCACCAGAAGCTCAATCAGCGTAAAACCTTTATTCTTCTTCATTGTGTTGATAATTACGAAGCTAGCACTAGTTAATAATGCTCGACCTCCCTCATTGGTTATCAGGGGAGCTTGTTAATTCTAGCTTACGCCGACAATTATACCCCGCTCCGGGAAATGCAAACAAGGGGGTGTGGATAACAAAAGGCACAGAGCATGGGGGCACAGAGCACGGAACATTCAGAAAAGACGGAAATAAAGCTTGTTATTTCAAATTCCTGAGAATGCCCCACAACATAGCTCCGATTTCCTCGGCAAGGTAAAGTCCCTTTTTTATCTCCTCCCCATTTATGAAACCCTCTTCGTGGGAAAACTTCAAAAGGTATCGCGATTCTCTTAGCGATCCGTATGATATCTCAAGAAAAGAGCGGTACACTTTCTCGCGCTGGCGGGCATATCCTTCAATGTAGTTAAGAATGATTGAAAGCGCCGCCCGACGGAACTGTGATGTAACCCCATAGACCTCATCGCGGGGGAATTTCTTCGTTAGGGAGTACACAAAATGCACATATGTATCCATCAAGCCCTCCAAGCGGCCGTGGTACCCTGCGTCTGAAGCCTTCTCGCCTATCCCGCTTGTGTCAGATTTATGTGCTCCGTGATCCATGCTCTGTGCTCTGTTTCCTACTATCCGGCCGAGGAGATGTTATATATCGGTATGAGCACGGACGCGAGGAGGAAGGCGACGCCGAGCCCCAAGCCCACCACCATGACGGGCTCAATGAGGTCAACGAGCGTGTCAACGGCGTTATTCACCTCCCGCCGGTAAAAATTGGCGAGGGTGCGCAGAATGTTTCCAAGCTCTCCCGTCTCTTCCCCCACCTTCACCATCTGAATCATGATGCCAGGAATCTCGGGATACCGCGCGAGGGCATCCGACACCGAGCTCCCCGCCTTCACCGCTTCCACTGTCCCTTCCAAAATCCCCTTGTACACGCCGTTCCCGACGACCGCCGCGGTGAGCTCAAGGGAGCGCACCATCGGGATGCCTGAAATGAGCATGGTATTCATGTTGTCCGAGATGCGCGAGAGGTAGAGTTTTCGGTAGAGCGCCTTGAAACCCGGGACGGTGATCTTGGTGCGGTCAAGCGCGAGCGCTCCCTGCGGGGTCTTCAGGTAGCGCCAGAGGAGAAACGCCCCGACGACCGCGGCGATGAGCACGATAAAGCCGTAGTCGGTAAAGGCCTTGCTCATCACCAAGACAACCTTGGTGTAAATAGGTATCTCCTGCCCCGACTCCGTCAGAACCGAGCTGATTTTCGGAATCACGAGGGTGAGCATGAGGACCATGACCGTGATGAACGTAGCGACAACGAACGCGGGGTAGATCAAGGCGTTGCGCGCTTTTGAGGCGATCTCGTAGGTCCGGTCAAGGTAGTCGGCGAGGTAGAGGAATGTCTCGTCAAGCTTCCCCGACTCCTCGCCCGCGCGAACCATGTTGACGTAGAAATCCGAGAAAACATCGGGGTACTTTGAGAGCGCTTTTGAGATGGCGCTCCCGCCTTGGAGATCCTCCGCCACCGCCTCAAGTTTTCTCTGGAGACTCGCGTTCTCCATCTCGGCGGCAAGGAGGCGGAAGACGCGCAGAGCCGAAACCTGCGCCTGAAAGAGGGTCGCCATCTGACGCGAGAGGATGACAACGTCCTTCACCTTGACGCGGTCAAAGAACGTTATGTTTCTGGAGAAAATAGAACCTCCTCCCGCCGGAGCAATGGTCGTGATGATAAACCCTCGCCGCTGGAGTGATGCGATGGCGATGTCAATTGAGAGGGCATCAATGGAACCCTCCTGCAGTACCCCTCCTGTATCAAGCGCTTTGTAGGTGAAGAGCATAGATCATGAAGCATGGAACATGAAGTATGGAACACTCGCTTTCGCTTCGCGAAAGCGAGAAAGGATATTCTTTTCTGATGTTTCAGGTTTCATGCTTCAAGTTTCAAGTTATATGAGACGTTCAAGCACCTTCGGGCTCTGGGAGTGCAGGTAGGCATTCTCCACCGTGATCTCGCCCGCGCGAACAAGCTCCGCAAGGGAGTGGTTCATGTCAATCATCCCCTGCTCGGAACCGGTTTCTATCACCGTGTTGATTTCATGGATGCGGTTTTCGCGGATGAGATTGGACACGGCGCTGTTCGCGATGAGGAGCTCAAAGGTGGGCACGAGGCCCCCTGAAATACGCGGAATGAGCCGCTGTGAGAAAATGCCCGCGAGCGACCCCGCGAGCTGAACCCGAATCTGGTCCTGCTGCTCCGCGGGAAACGAATCAATGATGCGGGTGATCGTCTGCGCCGCGTTATTGGTGTGGAGCGTGGAAAAAATGAGGTGCCCCGTCTCGGCGGCTGTTACCGCCGTTGAGATAGTCTCAAGTCCGCGCATCTCGCCGATCATGACGACGTTCACATCCTGCCGGAACATGCTCCGGAGAGCCGTCGGGAAGTCGGCGGTGTCAAGCCGCACCTCACGCTGATCAATGAGTGATTTTTTCGGCTCAAACACATACTCAATCGGGTCCTCAATCGTGATGATATGCTCGGCGCGCGTCTCGTTGATGAGCTCAATCATCGCGGCGAGGGTAGTCGTCTTGCCGTGACCGACCGGCCCGACGGCGAGGAAGAACCCTTGGGGACGCATCGTAAAGGTCTTCAGCACCTGCGGGAGGTTGAGCTCCTCAATGGTGCGTATTTTTTTCGGAATGAGACGCAGCGCCAAACGCATCCGTCCCTGCTGAAAAAAGCCGTTCCCGCGGAAGCGTACGTCATCATGAGATGCGTACGAAAAGTCTATTTCGCGCGTCGTGAGAAAAAGCTCCTTGTTCTCCTTGCTCAGAAGCTCGCTCACAAAGCCCACTAGGTCTTCGCGCGAGAGCGGCTGTTTTTTGAGGAGGGGGAGAAGCACGCCCGATACGCGTATGACGGGGCTTCGCCCTTCAGCAAGATGGAGGTCGGAAGCACCCTCCTTCATGATAATGGAGACGAGCTCTGCAAATTCTTCTTTGTAGCTCATGGCAGTATCACGGAGCACAACTCACAGAGCATGGGAGACGGAGCAATAGAACTTTTTCTGGTGTTCTGTGTTCTGTATTCTGTGCTCCATATTTTACTTCTTGTGCTTCTCATAAATCTCCAGCACTTCCCGCAACACCTCGGAGGGGATGGTGGTCGCCTTGACAATATACCCCGCCGCGCCAAGCTCCTTCGCGCGCTGTATGTCGCTCTCCTGGCTTTGGTTGGTCAGGAGCACCACCACGGTCGTCGGAATGAGTTTCTCCTTCTGGAGCATCTCAAGAAACATCAACCCATCCATGTCCGGCATGACAATATCAAGAATGAGAATATCGGGGCGGTACCCTTCACGAAGCTTGTCAAACGCTTCTTTCGTGTTCGTAACGGTGGCGACGGCGTACCCTTCCTTCTCAAACTTCACCGAGTACATGTTGAGGAGGAACTTGTCGTCGTCAACGATGAGTATTGAAAGTTTTTTGTCGGCAATCATGGTATGTATGATTATATCAGCTTCTTATTCAGTCCGCCATGCACACACAAATGAAAAGTGCAAAATGAAAAGTTTAAAGTGACAGTCCAAAGTGTAAAATGATCAGCTGTTCAATTTTCAATTTTACATTGTCATTTTTCATTTTTCACTCTCAATTTTACAGTTTATTCACTTCCTCCCAAGGAATCTTCCGCTCAAACGCCTTGATCATCGCGTCCTCACGCATATGCGGCCGCGGGTGCCGTTCGGACACTCGGGGCTCGGGGCGATTTTGTAGACAGTATCCGCAAACGGAACCTCCTTCCGAAACTTCTCGGGAAGGTCAGCGAACTGCTTATCCACCATCGCTTTAATGCTCCCCTCAACCTTCGCCGGCGCGCCGGAGCCCGGACAGAGGAGACTCACGAGACGCTGCGCCATTGTGAGAATGAGGGTCGGCGCGATGAGGTAGGGGTCAACTCCCATGTCAACGAGACGCGGCACCACGCCGACGGCGTTGTTGGTATGAATCGTGGAGAGAACGAGGTGGCCGGTCAAGGCCGCCTGCACCGCAAGCTGGGCAGTCTCCTTGTCGCGAATCTCGCCGACCATAATGACATCGGGGTCTTGGCGAAGTGTGGTGCGGAGTCCGTTCGCAAACGTATACCCGATCTCGGGGTGCACCTGCGACTGGTTGAGCCCCTCAATGTTGTACTCAATCGGGTCCTCAAGCGAGAGCACGTTCTGCTCTTCGCGGTCCAACTCATTCAGCATTGAGTAGAGTGTCGTGGATTTGCCCGAACCGGTGGGGCCGGAGATGAGGATGAGCCCGTAGGGTCGGCCGATTGCTCTCCTGATGATCTCAAGATCGCGCGCGGAGAGCCCCATATCGTCCAGTTTTTTGACCCCGCGGGCGTGATCAAGAATACGCATCACTACCTTTTCCCCGTAGTACGTTGGGAACGTGGAGACGCGGAAGTCAATCTTGCGCCCCTCAATGCGGGCGCTGAAGCGCCCGTCCTGGGGCTTGCGCTTCTCATCCAGCTTCATGTTTGAGAGGATCTTGATGCGCGCCACCACCGCGCTGTGGACCTTGATGGGGAGAACGATGGAGGTGTGGAGAACGCCGTCTACGCGGAAGCGGACTCGCACGCGGTCGGCGAGGGGCTCAACGTGAATATCCGACCCCCCTCCCTCCGTCGCATACCGCAGTACCGTGGCGACAATCTTGGTAACGGGAGCATCTTCTATGATCCGCATCTCCGTCTTTTTCTTCGACGGATCCTCTTCTTTGATAAGCGTTACATCTTCAGCCGAGAGCTCGGTCTCAAGTTCGGAAAGCGCCTTCGTCACCTCTCCCGAAAGTCCGCGGTAGGTCTGGATGACTTTCTCAAAGTCCTCTTTTGAGATGAGGAACAGTTTGAAGGGCAGACCCGTTTTGGAGGAGATGAAGTTGAGCGCGTCCTTCGCCTCAATAGAGTCGGGGTCAACGATGCCGACCTCAAGCGCGCCCTCGTGGACGCGGATGGGAATCGCTTTGTAGTACACCGCCGACTCTTCGGGAATGTACTGCAAAATCTCAAACGGGATGGTGATGCCCTCCAGACTCTTCGCCGGAACGTTCAAGTACTCGCCGCGCAGCTCCAAGAGCCGCCCCGGCGCAATCCCGCGCTTCTCAAGGACCGCCTCAACGCTCTCACCGGAACGTTTTGATTCTTCCTGTATGTCGACGGCATCGGCTTTTTTGATGACGCTCTTTTTTTCCAAAAATGCAAGGAAGCTCATAGTACTAACCATACACTACTCCTCATCGGGAGATAACGTACCCGTCTCCGCACCCACCGGCGCGAAGGGGTTGGGGCGTCCCACCGGCTGCCGCAGGAGCTCAATCGTGATGTCCCGAAGACTCTTGAAGACACTGTCATCAAAGAACGCGCGGTTGAGCTTGATGGACTGGAGTTGCAAGATGAGCGGAACAAGATCGGCCGTCAATTGGGAGGCGCTCCCTCCCCCACCAAGCTCCCCCGTAAGCGTCGCCGTACCTTCGGGAACCTCCACGGCATCCCGAAAATAGAAGTACGCGAGCGCCGCGAGGACAATGAGTCCGGCGATGATGAGGAGATTCTTTTTGTCTGAAAGGATGGCGCCCATGATAGTTGTAGTTAATGGTGAAATTAGAGTTCTACTTGAGCCAGTAGGTCTTAATGGAAACGTTGTACTCGTACTGGTCTTTCTTTGATGACGCAAACGTAAGCGCGGTCACATCAACGAGGCGCAGGCTTCGCTCAAGGTCCTTGAGGAAATCAAGGAAGTTCTCATACGTCGTGCTCACCGTGAAGGCGAGTCCGATTGAGCCATACTGCTCCGGCCCCGTCGCGAGCGCGGCGGATGAGGAATCCGAAGCCGAGCCGGTCGTCACCTCCACATTTTTCACGCGGGCGCTGTACCTCGCGGCAAGTCCGTCTATATCAATGATGAGGCGGACATTGTCCACGTTGTCCGGCAGAAGCTTTACAATGTCCTCGCGCTCCGTATCGCTGATTTTTTGATCCTCGGCGAGGAGTTTATCTTGCACTTCCTGAAGTTCCCGCGCCCGTTCTGCCGCCCGAGCGAGGTCCTCGCGTACGCCGTTGAGGCGCGCGATCTCGGCGCGGTTTGGCTGTATGAGCCAGAAAAAGACGCCGACCGAAAGGAGTATGAGTGCTATGGGGAAAAGGGTACGCATGATTATGTTTTAGAGACGCTCCTCAAGAAGCTCCAAGGACTTGGGGTCAGCGGGGAGACCTTCTTGAGGGGGCGCGGCGTCAGCCCCCGAATCTTCAGATGACTCCTCCGGCGTGGAGGCGAGTGCATTCGCGTAGAGGAGCGATGCCGGTTCAATGCCCGCGGTAAAATTGAAAGAAACATTGCCCTTCTGATCAAGGGCGAAGTCGGTGAGAAGGGGCTCCACAAAGAGCTTCACCCCCGCAAACTCGGCCGCCTGGAGCGCGATGCCGACAAAACCCTTCGCCTCGCCGCCCATCACAAACTTAAACTTCCCGTCCGGCTCGCGCGTCAAATCAAAATTTTTGAAACGGTTTTGAACATTTTGATTTTATTCATTTGATATTGTTTCGAGTTTCGATAT
>VMFH01000058.1 GCA_007375925.1 Parcubacteria group bacterium Gr01-1014_72
CGTCGCGCTCATGCTCTCGCTCTACGGTGTTGCCGCCGCCATCATTGGCGGAGCGGCTGTCGGCACGCTCGGCGCGCCGCTTGAGGTCGTCAAAAATTGGGTGTACTTCATTGCCGGCATTTTCGCGCTCCTCTTCGCGCTCGGGAGCGTCGGGCTTGTTAAGTTCAAGATGCCTTCGTACACCGGTGCCGCGCCCGCGTTCATTCAGAAGCGCGGTGATGTCATTAAGGCATTTCTCTTGGGGCTTTTCCTCGGGAACATCGGTGTCGGGTGCCCGCACCCCGCGACGCCGCTCCTCCTCGTTGAGATTGCCTCTTCCGGCGACGTGCTGTACGGCTGGCTCCTCTTTTTTACACACGCGGTGGGGCGCATTCTCCCGCTCCTCTTCCTGGCGCTCCTCGGCATTGCCGGGGTCAACGGGCTTTCGTGGCTTATTGCGCGGAAGGACAAAATTGAACGCGCGACGGGGTGGGCGATGATTTTTGTCGCTGGCTTCATTTTGACACTCGGCCTCTTTACACATGACTGGTGGGTCAACTCCGGCATCCACACGACGCTTGAAAAAGTGACGCAGGAGGAATTGCTTTTGAACATTGTCAGCGAACGGCTTGGCACGGCACCCGCGCATGAACATGGAGTTGAGGAGGGAACAGGACTTCTCGGACTTCCTTTATGGCTCGGCAACTGGGCGCTTGTCCTTTTGTGGGTGATACCGCTATGGTGGTGGTTTGCGCGCGAGAAGCGGAGAGTGCTTGCCCTACCCCCGGAGCGGCAGGTATCGGAGCGGGATGCAGAGCGGCGGCTGCTTCGTATGCGACAGTGGTACTACGCGGCGCTCACGCTCCTCCTCGGCTTCATCTTCATCTACTACCTCCCGCACTCCTTTTTGGAACAGGCGTCGCCCGCCATGCGCGCGGATCATTCACCCGCGATGGAGGCAGAGAAGGGAAGCATGATGGGGGACATGATGGAGCATGACGCGAGCGGCGGACATGTTTCTGCCGCGTCCGGCGGGTACCTTGAGGAGGGAGAGGTGACACAAGGGCTCCGGGTCCGCTTCACCGGCACGGGTGAAAGCCCCTCGGTGGGAGGGGAGACGACGCTTTCGTTTGCGGTTGAGGAGGCGCCCGAAGGTACGCCGGTGGATGATCTTCAGATTGGACACGAGAAGGATATGCACGTCATTGGGATGCGCAACGACTTAACTGAATTTTTCCATGTTCATCCCGAAAAAGATGCAACGGGAGTGTGGAAAACGTCAATTACTTTTACAAAAGGAGGAACCTACAAGCTTTGGTCTGACGTCACGCGTGCGGGAGCGACGCACACATTCGGGCATCCGATGTTCTTTGTGGCCGGAGAGGGGAGTGACGAGCCAGCCACCCCTGTCGTTATCTCAAAAAATGTTATCGTCGACGGGTATAATGCTAGCGCCGGCGGATATCAAGTCGCGCTTCACTATGACGGCGAGGTGGCGGTCGGGCGGGCAACTTCCCTCCACTTCACCGTACGCGACGTGTACGGCCGCGCAATAGCGGTTGAACCGTACCTTGGCGCGGCGATGCACCTCGCCGCCGTCAAGGACGATCTCTCCGCGTATATTCACACGCATCCGGAGGGAGTGCATGAGCAGAGGGCGGCAGGTGCGCCACTCTCCATGGGAAAAGGTTTCCCCGATCTTGTTCCGACGGCGCTTGCACACGGCGGGGAAGAGACGATGGGGCTTGCAGAAGAAGAGCGGGAGATTTCATTTTCGGTGGTTTTTCCAACGGCCGGTATCTACAAACTATTTGCTCAATTCCGTCCGAAGGGCATCACCTTGCCTTCTGACACTTCACTCGTCGCGGCATTCGGGATCAAAGTGGAGGAAGAGCGGGCAGCGCGTCCGCGTGACGGCGCTCTGCTGAAGACGGAGTGGGGCGGCAAACTTGTCGTGTCGCTCGTGCTCATTGTTCTGCTGTCACTGGTGACGAGGAAGTATTTGAGGGGATAATCATGAAGCATGAAGCTTAAAACATGGAACATAAGGAATTAAAAAGACAAAAATGAATCCCGTTAGAGACCGCGGTCGCCTACACAAAAATATATGATATTGCTTTCAAATTACACATTACAAAATAATTTACGATGGGTACGGTTGCTAGAGACCGCGACCTGTCTCTAACGGGATGAACAAGTACGCACTCATCATCATCGCGCTCGTTGTCATTGTTGCCGGAGGGATCGTGTACAAAAGTTTTTTTGTGGCGGAAGTTGATAAACCGATCTCAACCGGTATTGTGCGCGAGATTACCATCACAGCGAGAGAAAATTCGTGGCTCTGGGATCCTCCAGAGTTTGAGGCGAATCAGGGAGATACGCTGAAAATGACAATTGTGAATGAGGACGAGTATGATCACGGATTTGCCATAGACGCTTTTGGCGTCTCGCAGCGCGTTCCCGCGAAGGCGACCATCACTGTAGAGTTCGTCGCGACCCAGCCGGGCGAATTTCCATACTACTGTTCGGTGCCGTGCGGCGAGGGCGAGGTGAATGGTGTCAAGCGCGGGCACTTTGACCAGGTGGGAAAGATGAAAGTGAGGAGTGCGGTAAGGACACAATAACTCTATGACTAAATTAGTTCTCAAAGTAAAAGGAATGCATTGCGCCTCCTGCTCGGCGCTCATTGACAAGCTCGTGGGGAGGGAGCCGGGTGTCAAGGCGATCGCGACGAACTATGGCGCAGAAAAATCGGCGATTGAGTTTGATGAGAGCAAGGTCACCCTGGAGCAGATTGACGCGCTCATGAATAAGATCGGGTACGACCTCGTGCGTCCCGACGAGACGGGTGCAACGCTTGAAGAGGAAGAGCGGAAGGAGGCGAAGCAGATCAATGTGGCAAGGCGGCGCGTCATCGCGGCGGGCGTTCTCGCGGCGCCGATCGTGCTCTACTACATGCTCATTCACATGTTCAACGTGCCGCACGTGCATGAGCTCTTTGACTTTCTCAATCAAGCAAAACCGTTTCTCGCGACAGGGGCGTCTTTCTTTGAGACGGGGCAGTACCTCACAAATCTTCTCTTCTGGGGGATCGCGCAACCGCTCGCCTCCCTCGCAGGACTTTTCGTTGATGTGGCGCACCCGCCGCTTCAGATTGACCTCAACTATATCTACTGGATCCTCTCAACGCCAATCCAATTTGTCATCGGGTGGTCGTTCTACCGCAACGCCATCACCGCGATTCGCGTCGGGAGCGCGAATATGGATGTGCTCGTCGTGCTCGGCACCACGGCGGCATACCTCTACAGCGCCGTCGGATTTCTCTTTTTCAACATTGACCACCCGTTCTGGGAGAGCTCGGCCGCGCTTCTCTTCTTCATCTTACTCGGACGTTACATTGAGGTACTGGCGCGCGGACGCGCCTCAAATGCGATCAAGGAGCTTTTGAAACTTGAGGCGAAGGAGGCGCATGTGTGGCGCGATGGAGCAGAAGTGACGATTCCGATTGACCATATCAAGACGGGCGACACCGTCATCGTGAAGCCTGGAGAGAAAGTGCCGGTGGACGGCATTGTTGTTGAAGGCGAGAGCCATGTGGATGAGAAGGTGGTGACCGGCGAATCGTTTCCCGTCAAGAAAGAGCCGGGGGACGAGGTCATCGGCGCGACGGTCAATCAGGAAGGACTTCTTCGGTTCAAGGCGACAAAGGTGGGGAAGGAGACGCTCCTGTACCAGATTGTTCGCATGGTTGAGGAGGCGCAGGCGCGCCGCGCGCCCATACAGGACGTGGTGGACAAGGTGAGTGAGTACTTCGTGCCCGCCGTCGTCATACTTTCGGTGCTCACGTTTGTCGGATGGTACTTCGTCGCGGGATTCCCCTTGCGAACGGGGCTTCTCCGGATGATTGCGGTCCTCGTCATCTCCTGTCCGTGCGCGATGGGGCTCGCAACGCCGACCGCCCTC
>VMFH01000059.1 GCA_007375925.1 Parcubacteria group bacterium Gr01-1014_72
ACGGTTATGAGGTGAATCCCGCGTACGTGGAGCGTCTTGAGCAGGCGGGGCTCATCTTTTCGGGGAAGTCGCCGGACGGAGTGCTCTGCGAGATTGCCGAACTGCCGAAGCGCGCGCACCCCTTTTTCGTCGGGACGCAGTTCCATCCCGAACTCCAGGCACGGCCGCTTACGCCGCACCCCCTCTTCACCGCGTTTCTCAAAGCCGCCGCAAAGCGGAAGGCGTGAATTTTTTTCTGGCCTATAATCGCAGCACTATACCTTCTCTAATTCCTGCCCGTCCGGCAGGCGGGCGCGCGAATTAGAAAAGGCAGGAATTAGAGAAGGTAGGAGCGTGTCTAGAAGTTGGTGTAGTATTGGAGGTATGGCGATTATCAAGAAAAAGATTTGGCCAGAGTTTTTTGAGAAGGTCTTGTCTGGTACAAAGAAGTTTGAGCTTCGGCTTGCGGATTTTGCCGTGGCCGAGAATGACACGCTCGTGCTCATGGAGTGGAACCCCGCGACGAAAAAGTACACCGGCCGCACGATTGAGAAAAGAGTGGGCTCTGTTTTGAAGTTTGACCTCAACACATTCGGCCAAAAGGAGGAAATTGAGAAGCACGGGTTATACGTCATCTCACTCGATTAGCTAACAATCCTTCTCGCGCCATCTATTCTCTAATTCCTGCCCGTCCGGCAGGCGGGCGTGAGAATTAGAGAATAGATGGTGAGGGGCTCTAGGGCGCTATATTCTCTTATTCGGCTAGCTCGCGACAGGTAGCAGCTTGAGTAATTCCACATTTTGAAGTATTTTTATTACGACGAGCAAGTCCCGCCATCCGCCATCCGCCGACTGGCGGAGGCGGAGCGGGACGAACGAAGTCGTACAGAAAGGTTTAATACCCTTTATGAAGCTTCTTATCTGAAGCTACAACCTACTAGCTACCAGCTAATAGCTAGTTGATATTGCGGGATCATCTAATGGTAGGATGCGACTCTCTGAAAGTCGTCATCTTGGTTCGAATCCAAGTCCCGCAGCCCTGTTGGACAAAGAAGAATGAGGCATCTCCCAATGCTGTATAATTCATACATAAAAAAACATTACCAGCCGAAATGTAGTACACACTCCAATGATGAAATATGATTTTATGGTACTCGGTTCAAGCGGTATGCAAGGGAGGATAGTCGTTCGCGACTTGCTTGAATCCGGATATAAAGTATTTTGTGCGGATCTATACCGAGATGGTTCGGAAAAAAATCTTGCTCAATATCCAGGGACACCTTTTGAATTCATAGATCTTCGAAAATACGATTCATTTAAGACATTTATTAAAACGACCCCAGCCAAGGTGATTGTGAATTGCGCCGAGGGTGACTGGAATCAAGATGTGTACCGAGTTTGTTTGGGAGAGGGAAGGCATGTCATAGACCTTGGTTCTGATATTCCGATGACAAAGGCGCAGATTGCGATGAGCTCACACTTTAAGGAGTCGGATATCATTGCCATTACGGGGTGTGGCTCGACGCCTGGTATCAACAACATTATGTTGAAGCATGCCTCGCAGTTTTTCAGCGAGATAGATACGATTGAACTCGGCTTCGCATGGGATTCCAATGTGAAAAAATTTGTCCTCCCCTTTTCCATTGAGAGCATTATTGAAGAATTGACCGACTCGGCTCCGGTTTTTGAAAATGAAAAATGGATAGAGAAAAAGCCAGAAGAAACTGAAGTGGTGAGAGAGTTTCGGGAGATTGGTTCTCAAAAATGCTACCTCGTGCGCCATCCGGAGACGTACACCTTTACCCAGGATTACAAAAAATTTAAGCCGAAAAATATAAGATTTTACGCTGGTTTCCCCGAACATTCATTAGAAGTTTTAAGAAAGATAATAGAGCTCGGCCTCGGCGAAAAGGAACTGCTGACATTTGAGAAAACCGATATCAGGCCGGTTGACGCACTCTCAAGAATTCTGACCAGATTATCAAGACCGGAAAACTACAGCGAGAAAGAAAACCTATGGGTTGAAGTATCGGGAAAAGACGCAGAAGGATCAATCAAAATTACGCGAATGGAGTGCATTGTATCTACGCTACCGGGTTGGGCAGACGCAGGTTGCAATATTGATACTGGGTTGCCGGCATCGATTATCGCGCAGATGATTCTGGATGGTCGAATTACGGCGAGAGGCAGTTTCGCGCCGGACATTGCCGTTCCCACTGATGAATTTTTCAGAGAGTTAAAGAAGAAAGGTATAATTGTGTACCAGGATGGGAATGCTCTTATTTAAAGAGTGTGACGAACGGGTGGAAAATTCCTGCAGTACAATATAATCATTTGACCGAGCTCTATAGTTTCGGTCTGACCAAACATCCGACGCACACAGTCTGATTGAGACGCGTCTTGATGTACTTGTTGCCGCACTCACAGATGAGGATAACGGTTTTAACGGGCCGGACGATCCAGTGTCCGTCCTGCTGGAAGTGCTTTTTTGAGGCGGAAAGATTCGGTTTCATGAACTCATAATACTAAAGAAATATTTTCCTGTCAACCCTGCATTTTTGTGTCTGTAGATTGCCTCCGAGTGTTTGTGGGGTATACTATATTCATGATGTCCGGCGACGGCGACCTTAGCATGATGGGAGAGGTGGGGACGTGGGGCACTGTTATGTGGATTGTGGTGCTCGTGGACCTCGTGCTCCTCGGCGTCTGGCTCTGGAAGCAGATACAAAAAAATTAGAAGAGCGAGGCGACAGGTTTTGTTTGGGCGCTTTCCACAAGGCGTACAGCATCTTTGCCTGTGAATAATATAATTACAATCATCGTTGTCGTGGTCGTTGCCGCAGTGGTGGGCGGACTGTTTTTCTTTCAAACGGGTATTCCCGCGGGGAGCGTTATTCCTCCTGTTGTTGAACTTGTGGGGGAGGATGATGACGAGATGCGACTGTACGGCGCCATTGTGTTGGCCGGAAAGAGCTCCCCCCTCCTTGATTTCACGAAGGAGAGTTACGATGCGGTGGGCGCGTCCGGCAAGCTCATTGTGCTCTACTTCTATGCGAACTGGTGTCCGATTTGCAAAGAAGAGACGGCGAACGCGCTCTACCCGGCATTCAATGCTCTTGCGGGCGAGGGAGTTATCGGTTTTCGCGTGAATTACAATGACGACGAAACGGATGATGATGAACGAAGTCTCGCGCGCGAGTTTGGCGTCGCGTACCAGCACACGAAGGTGTTCGTAAAAGACGGCGCGCGCGTCCTGAAGTCGCCCGAGGGGTGGACGAAGGAGCGCTACCTTACAGAAATCGCTACGTTTACCAAGTAATACTTTTTATTCCCAATGCTTGACCTTTCTCTTGGCGTTGCGTTTGTTGCGGGACTCGTCTCGTTCCTCGCGCCCTGCGTGCTCCCCCTCATCCCCGGCTTTCTTGCGTACCTCGCAGGGACGCCCGTCGGAGAGCGGGGCGCGCGGCGGGAAGTTTTTCTGAATGCCTCCGCCTTCGTTCTCGGCTTCTCGCTCGTCTTTGCCGCGCTTGGCGTGCTTTTGAACACCATCCTTGAGAGCGTTGCGTACGATGTGCAGGTGTGGCTCTCGCGCGTGGGCGGCGCCATCATTATTTTCTTCGGACTCTACCTCACTGGTCTCGTGAAGATTGGTTTTCTTGAGCGCCCGCACACGATTGCCGTACAGCGCGGGAAGTATTCGCGCTACGTTACTTCCTTCCTCTTCGGCCTCGCCTTCGCGTTCTCGGGCGGGGAAGACAAGCTGTTCAAGGTCGGCACGATCGGCGCGCCGGAGCGGCGCGCGAGGAAGCCGATCCCGGGCCGCGCGCGGCGGAGCGCTCCGTCCCTGCTCCGCGTCCCCTCAGGGAAGAACCCGAGCGGCTGCCCCGCCTCGACGAGGTCGGCCGCGCCGACGTCGCCGTCGTGGGCGTGCCGTTCGACTCCG
>VMFH01000060.1 GCA_007375925.1 Parcubacteria group bacterium Gr01-1014_72
CTGCGCTTAAGCTTCAGTTTCGCGATCTGGATACCTTCATTCACCCCGCGTACAAAACCCGCGCCGATGTGAAGCACATTCCGCGCTTTCTTTCCACGAAACTTTCAAAGCAGGAGTTCCGCGAACTCGTCGCGGAGACTCGCCGTGCGGGGCTCATCACGATGGCGACCCCCTTTGACGAGGTGTCCGTTGAAACCTTCCGCGAGCTCGGCATTGAGGTGGCAAAGGTTGCGAGCTGCAGCGCCGAGGATTGGCCTCTCCTTGAGAAAATAGCGGGACTCGGCAAGCCCGTTATTGTCTCCGTCGGCGGACTCCCGATGAGAGATGTGGACAGAATTGTGAGTTTTTTTGAACACAAGGGCGTTCATTTCGCGCTCATGCACTGCGTCGCGATTTACCCGACTCCTCCCGAAAAAATGTACCTCCACCAGATTGAGGTGATGCGCGAGCGCTATCCGCACCTCGTTATCGGTTTTTCTACGCATGAGGCGCCGACTGATACGGCGACCATCGGGCTTGCGTACGCAAAGGGCGCGCGGATTTTTGAGAAGCATGTTGGCGTTCCAACAGAGAAAATCAAACTCAACGCGTACTCGGCGAATCCGGAGGAACTTCACGCATGGCTTTCCGCATACAAGCGAGCCGTGCTTTCGTGCGCCGATACTGTTTCGGAACGACCCGCTGATCCGGCCGAGACGGCCGACCTTGCGTCTTTGAAGCGCGGCGTTTTCGCGAAGCGGCGGATCGGCAAGGGGCAGACAATCTCGGTGGACGATGTTTTCTACGCAATGCCGATTGCCGGTCCGGAGCACTTGACGAGCGGGCGTTTTCGGCAGGGATCAGTCGCTGATAAGGATTATGAGGTGGGAGAGGCAGTTTCCGCGAAAGTCCTCCCGACGCACATAGAGAAGAAGCACATCATCTACGCCGCGGTGCGCGAGGCGAAGGCGATGCTGAACAAAGCGAAGATCGCGCTCTCGCATGACTTCACGGTGGAAGTCTCGCATCACCACGGTTTGGAGGCATTCCACAAGGTGGGGTGCATCATCATTGACTGCATCAATCGCGAGTACGCGAAGAAGCTCATCATTCAATTTTCCGGACAGTTTCACCCCGTGCACTACCACAAGACGAAGGATGAGAGCTTCCATGTTCTCTCCGGAACGCTTGAGGCGGATGTTGAGGGACGTAAGAAAGTGCTTTACCCGGGCGACACGCTCTGGATCCCGCGGGGCGTATGGCACAGCTTCAGGACCGAGTCCGGCGTCATCTTTGAGGAAATCTCCACCACCGCGTTGGACGCGAACGGCGACTCTTTCTATATTGACCGCGCAATCGCCGCGAAACCCCGCGAGGCGCGCAAAACCAAGCTCATGAACTGGGGAAGGCACCAGTTTGATTGAACCTCTATGGCCATCAAAATTATTGTGACAGATGTTGATGGGACGCTTACTCGCGCGGGTGAGGTGGCAAAAGAAGGAGCACGGGATACTTTGTTTTCTCCACACACTTCCGCGTTTCAATCACTCGCGAAGGAACAATGGGAATCAGCCATTAATCAAGGGGGTAATCGCCACGATGCCATCCGCGCAGCTTTCATAGCCGCTCATTTTCCAGCAGAGGAGATTGATGGGCTTGTTGCAGTGTATGCCGCCCGATACGGCGACATTGCAGAGGAGTTAGTTGTACAAGGCGGCGTATACCCGGAGACGGTACAGGCGCTCCAAGATTGGAAGAAATCTTTTCCGCTCTATGGGGTATCGGTAACGCCACAGGAATCTTTGGACCGCACCCTTGAAGGGCTGGGTCTGCGGCGCTTTTTCAAAAAAATATACGGTGCCTCGCGATCGAAGAATGAAGACCTGCAAACTATCATTGCCGATGAGGGTGTTTCTCCGAAAGAAGTTTTGCTCATTGGTGACGGCACGACCGATGAGCGCGCGGCAGTGGCGACGGGCTGTAGATTTATTGGAGTGAAGACGACGTCCAATCAATGGAAGGACAAGCCTTTTCCGCTTGTAGAAAAATTGACTGAGGTTAAGAGTATTCTTACCCGAGAGAGATGGTAAAATATTTTATCTAGAATGAAGATATACGCCATCATCATTGCCCGGGGCGGGTCAAAGGGAGTGCTGGGGAAGAATGTGAAGCTTCTCGCGGGGAAACCCCTCATCGCGTGGACGATTGAGGCGGCGAAGAAAGTGCCTGCTATTTCGCGCGTTATTGTAAACACTGATGATGAGGATATCGCGACCGTGGCGCGTGCGGCGGGTGCGGAAGTGTTTATGCGGCCGAAGGAGCTTGCGGAAGACCTCACACTAGATCTCCCTGTTTTTGAGCACCACCTCAAACATCTCAAGGAAAAAGGGGAACTTCCCGATATGGTAGTGGATTTGCGCGCCACCGCGCCCCTTCGGCGCGCGGAGCGCATCAAGGAGGGGATTGATATTTTGCAACGGCTCGGACGCGATAGAGCGGATTCGGTGCGCGCGGTCTCAAAAGCCGCCAAGCATCCGCACAAAATGTGGAAACAAGAGGGTGAATATATCCTGCCGTTTCTTCCCGAAAGTTTGACCGGAATGAAGGAGCCCTACAATGCTCCCCGACAGTTGCTCCCTGAAGTCTTTCAGAACAACGGTTGCATGAATGCGTTTTGGCCCGAGGTCGTCTTGGAGAAAAACTCTATGACCGGAGAAAAAATCGCGGGGTATGTGATGGACGAGTGGGAGTCGGTTAATATAGACAATGAGATTGATTTTCTTATCGTTGAAGAGCTAATGAGGAAGCACAGAAAAGGCTTTATGTAGTCCCTATTTCGCATATTTGGATTATGTATAAAGTAAAAATAATCGGAGCTGGCTCAATAGGAAATCACCTTGCGCAGGCCTGTCGTCGCATGGGGTGGGAGGTGACGGTCGTTGACGCGGACCAGAAGGCGCTCCTGCGGATGAAGACGGATATTTATCCGACCCGCTATGGTGCATGGGATGAGGGAATAACGCTCGTAAGCGCAGATAAACAGCCGCGCGGCGGGTTTGACATTATCATGGTAGGGACGTCGCCGCATGTGCGGATGAAGGTCGCGCTTGAGGCGCTCAAGGAAAAACCAAAAGTCTTGCAGTTGGAGAAGCCGCTCGCGGCGCCCTTTGACCCTGCGCTCAAGGAGTTTGTGTCGGCGTACCGCGTGCAAAAGCACACGGCAGTCATTGTCGGGTACGACCACGCCGTTGCGAAATCAATCAACCGAGTCGTTGAACTTTTGGTGGCAGGCGCGATTGGTGAAGTACTCACGCTTGACGTGGAGTTTCGCGAGCACTGGCAGGGAATATTCAAAGCGCATCCGTGGCTCAAGGGCCCGCAGGACACGTATCTTGGGTACTGGAAAAAAGGCGGTGGCGCTTCGGGAGAACACTCCCATGCGCTTCACCTCTGGCAGTACCTTGCAAAAATTGCAGGCCTCGGTGTGTGGAAGAAGGTCGCTCCCATTTTCAAAGTAGAGAAGGACGGAGCGGCAGAGTATGATTCCATCGCAACTTTTTCCTTTGAGACCGATAAGGGTTATGTCGGGCGTGTGGTGCAGGACGTTGTGACACAGCCAACGCGCAAGTGGGCGCGAGTGCAGGGGCGTGACGGATTTATTGAGTGGTACTGCGGCGGACACCCGACGGGGGACGCAATCAAGTGGGCAGGGAAGGATGGAGAAGTGAAAGAGGAAATTTTTTCCAAGAAACGCCCCGATGATTTTTTTCAAGAAACACTCCACATTGCGGATATCCTCGCGCTCAGTGTTGCGGACGCTTTAAATTTCTTTTCTTTTGTACCAATTCTTTCCCACAAATTACAGACTTTAAATGATGT
>VMFH01000061.1 GCA_007375925.1 Parcubacteria group bacterium Gr01-1014_72
GCAAAAAGAGCGCGAAAGCGCATCCGGTGCGGCGCCGCGTGGCGGGTTGGACAGTCAACGATCGGTTCCTGTATCTTATCCCGCTCCAAAATCTCCTCATCAATACTGCACTGCTCCGGAACGAGGAGCTCATCGGGCGGCTCTCAAAAGCGGGGAAGCTTACCCTCCTCTTCACTGCAGGCATCTTCATTCAGGATCCAGAGAGCAGGGTTGACCTCCTCATTGTCGGGGACAATGTGCGACGGGGAGCGCTCGAGAATGCCATCAGAAGTATTGAGGCGGAGCTTGGGAGAGAGCTTCGCTATGCGATTTTTGAGACCCCCGAATTCAAGTACCGGCTCGGCATGTACGACAAGCTCATCCGCGATATTCTGGACTACCCGCACAAAGTCGTGCTTGATAAAATCGGCGTTTCAATGAAACAGGCCGAGAAATAGAGGTTTCTCCGTGCTTACCCACCCCCCACTTTTAATTGCGGCAGCATGCAATTAAAAGTGGGGAGTGGGGTTATCCACAAGGGCTCCTTTTGGAGTGTCAAAAAATGGTAAAATGAAAGTGGCCTGAAAACAAGGACAAAGGTCGCATATTACTCACTATTACTAGCGTAATTCAATTTTCACTATGTTACTTGATACCTTGAGTACGACGATTTCAAGCTCATTCCAGGATGTGTGGGCTGGAGTCGCAGAGGTGATTGACAATATTCTCCGCGGTGCGCGGGTTGAGGAAGCGCTCCGCCGCGCCGGTCTCAACCTTGATTCGGGCGCGTTTCTGGGAGCGCTCGTCAAGTGGTTTATCATCATCGTCTTCCTCGTCGCATCGCTCGACGTGCTCGGATTGAACGATGTAAACGCGTTCCTCCAGGGAGTGGTGCTCTCGTACCTCCCGCGCGTCATTGCCGCAGTCCTCATCCTTCTCGTCTCTGTCGTGATTGCGGAGTTTATGGAGCGGGTGGTGGTGCATGCGGCGCGCGCGGCATCCGTGCAGTCAGCCCATTTTCTCGGTACGGTAACGCGCTGGTCCATCTGGATTTTCGCCGTTCTCTCGGCGCTTCTCCACCTTGGCATCGCAGCGCCCCTGGTGCAGACGATTTTTACGGGCATTGTGGTCGCGATCTCACTCGCTGTCGGCCTCTCGTTTGGGCTCGGCGGGCAGGATGCGGCCGGCAAATTCATTGATCGGCTGAAGCAGGATATTGCGCATCGGAATCAATAACTAGCAAATGAGCGCAGTAGGTAAGTAGCGCAGTAGAAAAACGCTGGCCTGTGTTTGCCAATCGGCAAAAGGCGGCGTTTTTCTTATGCAGTAATGGTTTCCCGCTATCAACAGAAGAACCCACAGGGGTGATTTGACAGCACTTTCGGGGTGGGTATACTACATGGTACGCATATGTTGTCACAGCAAAAAGCTCTCGGGCGGACCTCCTGAACAAGGCCTTACCGGCTGTTGTCAAAAAAGTCCGCTCACCGAGCGGACTTTTGAGTTTACAGACCAGTTTCAAGCGTTTTTTGCCCTCCCTGCGGTTCCTTATCGAGGAACGGCGTGGAGGGTACGGAACGGGAGATATGGGTGCACGACAGATCTCTGACAACTGAATCCTGCCCCGCGTCGAGCTAAAGCATTTGCAGAATGCTTGCTCAAGGGTCAACGAAATGCGGAGGCAGTTCTCTCATACGTTAGATCGTGTGAGAGCAAAAACCCATTCTGACTGAACATCGGAGTGGGGAAAGCAGGAAGTTACATAGATTGATTCTGTGTAACAGGGTTAAACGCCCGCCTAAGTTTTGCCTTTGCAAAATTTTGGCGGGCAGTGGTTACAAGTTTCCTAATGGGAAACTAAGAGCATATGGTGGATGCCTTGGCTCCAACGAGGCGATGAAGGACGTAGCTAAGCTGCGATAAGCTCCGGGGAGGTGCCTAGCAACCTTTGATCCGGAGATTTCCGAATGGGGAAACCCGTCCCGATGTAAATCGGGACGCTCCGACCTTGCGTCGGAGCGCGCACCCAGGGAAGTAAAACATTTCAGTACCTGGAGGAAAAGAAACCAAATGGTATTGCGTCAGTAGCGGCGAGCGAACGCGCAGAAGCCCAAACCCGCCCAACTTTTTAGAGTTATAATAGGAAAATGTTCTATGTCTATATTCTACGAAGTTTGAAAGATAACCAGTTTTATACCGGTTTTACTTCTGACTTACGTAGGAGAGTTGAAGAACATTTTTCCGGTGAAAGTTTTGCGACAAAAGGTCGTCTACCTTTTGAGATAATTTATTACGAAGCACATCAAAATGAAAAAGATGTGCGTGCCCGAGAGCGGTTTCTCAAAACCGGTTGGGGCAGAAATTATCTCAAAAGAATTTTGAAAAACTTTCTTAGCGGTTGACTCTAAAAAGTTGGGCGGGGGTTGTAAGGCGGCAACGTTGCATGTATGTAAGAAGAGTTACAAAACGTCGTGATAGCAGAACGAGCTGGAAAGCTCGGCCCGAGAGGGTGATAGCCCCGTAGGCGAAATTGCGACGTCTCTTTTGTTGCCGTTCTTGAGTACGGCGGGACATGAATAGCCCGTCGGAATCCGCCGGCACTAACCGGCAAGGCAAAATACTCGTGGAGACCGATAGTGAACTAGTACCGTGAGGGAAAGGTGAAAAGCAGCCCGGTAAGGGCGGTGAAATAGACCTGAAACCATATGCTTACAAGGAGTCAGAGCCCGCCCAACTTTATTTCTGAACGCTTGAAAGTGATTGTTGAGAGTTTTGAAATGCAAACTCTTGAATTGAGCACTTTTCAAATTTTCGGTGATAAAGTTGGGCGGGTCATGGCGTGCCTATTGAAGAATGAGCCAACGAGTTGATGGATGCGGCAAGGTTAAGCCCGCGAGGGCAGAGCCGTAGGGAAACCGAGTGTGAATAGCGCGTATGCCGTCGTTCCTCACTGTGTTCGGAACGCATGAAGCATGAAGCATAAAACATGAAGCATTAGTGTTCCATGTTCCAAGTTTCATGTTACATTCGCCCGAGCGTAGCGAGGAGCGACGGTGAGTCGCATGCATCAGACCCGAAGCCAGAGCGAGCTTGCCATGGGCAGGGTGAATCCCGCCGAAAGGCGTGAGGAGGCCCGAACGGGTTAGCCGTGCAATACTATCCGATGACCTGTGGTAAGAAGTGAAAAGCTAATCGAGCCTGGTAATAGCTGGTTCTCTCCGAAATAGCTTTTGGGTTAGCGTCGCATGATCCTTCCGGGGGTAGAGCACTGGAAGGTCTCGACAGGGCGAAAGCTCGCGAGACCTATCAAACTCCGAATACCGGAAACTATAATGCGGCAGTTAGACCGTGGGGGCTAAGCTCCACCGGTCGAGAGGGGAAGAGCCCGGATCTCCAGTTAAGGTCCCTAAATTTGTGCTCAGTGCATCACAAGGTGGTGCGGTTTCTTTGACAATGAGGATGTAGGCTTAGAAGCAGCCATCATTGAAAGAAAGCGTAACAGCTCACTCATCGAGAGACCGTGCGCCGAAGATGATCGGGGCTAAGCACAGTACCGAAACTGAGGCCCGCCTAAATTTTTGCGCAAGCAAAAACTTGGGCGGGGGTAGGAGAGTATTCGCAACCGCGTTGAAGTTCCGCGGTGACGCGGGATGGAGCGTTGCGAAGTAAGAATGTTGGCACAAGTAACCACAATGGGGGTGAGAAACCCCCACGCCGAAAGACCAAGGTTTCCTCCTCAATGATTGTCAGAGGAGGGTGAGTCGGCCCTAAGGGGATGGCGAGAGCCGCACCCGATGGACACACGGTTAATATTCCGTGACCTAGGCGCGTTTTCGAAGGGGTGACGGAGGAAATGAGCGGGAGCGCTTTATTGAATTAGACGCTGCGGGCGTGAGGAATGTTCCCGAGGCAAATCCCGGGAACTGGTTTTAATGCCGGATTCCGTGCGCAGGCAAAATTTTTCGGCTTCGGCCGAGAGAAATTTTCGCGAAGAGCCTTCCAAGAAAAACCTCGTAGAGTTAAACGTGTTTAGACCGTACCGCAAACCGACACAGGTGGTCTCGTCGAGAAGACGAAGGCGAACGAGTGAGTGTTCTCCAAGGAACTCGGCAAAAAAGTGGCCGTAAGTTAGCGATAAGGCCTCCCGCCAAAATTTTTGCGCAAGCAAAAACTTAGGCGGGTGCAACAAAAGTATGCCTGGCGACTGTTTATCAAAAACACAGCTCCCTGCGAACTCGTAAGAGGATGTATAGGGGGTGACACTTGACCAATGCCAGAAG
>VMFH01000062.1 GCA_007375925.1 Parcubacteria group bacterium Gr01-1014_72
CACTGTTCGGTAAAAATGGTGCTGGGTTTATCATCCGCACGCCGCATTCATACCTGTCCCGCTCCCAAGCGGGACAGAGTATTCTGCGGGCGGATAATAAGGTAGAATCAAGCTGTTGTGAAGGAGAAAATTAGGCATTTGATACAAAACACACTCCACGACCTCAACGTGTCGGGGGCGGATTTTTCTGTAGAGCATACCGCCGATTTTTCTCATGGGGATTATGCGACGAATGTAGCGCTCGTCTCTGCGAAAGCGGTTAAGACGAGTCCGCATGCGCTTGCCGAAAAAATTGCCGGTCACTTGGAAACGAAGCTTCCAAGTGAAATAGAGAAAGTGGAAGTGGCCGGCGCGGGGTTTATCAATTTCACGCTTTCGGCCGCGTTTTTGAGCGTGGCGCTCAAAAACGCGGCCTCCTCTCCCAACACATTCGGGAACGCCACAACCCACGCAAACACAAAGGTCATAGTGGAATACACCGACCCAAACCCTTTCAAAGAGTTTCATATCGGACATTTGATGAGTAATACAATCGGTGAGGCGATTTCACGCCTCATTGCTTCGCGCGGAGCCGAAGTAAAACGGGCCTGCTATCAGGGCGACGTCGGGCTTCATGTAGCGAAGGCGCTCTACGGTGCAAAACAAGCCAATCCAAAGAACGCTTCCGAGTGGGGGAAGGCGTACGCTCTTGGCGCGAGCCTCTACGAGGAAAACGAGTCGGCAAAAAAAGAAATAGAGATAATCAACAAAGCGATTTACGAGCGAAACGACAGCGTCCTCAATGCGCTTTATGATGGCGGCCGAAAAGTTTCTCTTGAATATTTTGAGACTATTTACAAGCGTCTCGGTACGCATTTTGATTTTTATTTTTTCGAGAGCGAAATGTCGAAGCCCGGCCTGACACTCGTCCGTGAGTTTTTAAAGAAAGGCGTATTTGAGGAAAGCAATGGGGTGCTGGTGTTCAAGGCGGAAAAGTATAATACGAAACTTCATACGCGAGTCTACATTACCTCACAAGGGTTGCCGACATACGAGACGAAAGAGCTCGGACTTCATTTTACCAAAGCAAAAACATACCCTGCCGATCAATCAATTATTATTACCGCGAATGAGCAGGACAGCGTGTATGCCGTCGGTCTTGAGGCGCTTCGTCATATTGACCCCAAACTTTTTGAGAAAACAAAGCATCTCTCGCACGGGATGCTCCGATTGCCGACGGGCAAGATGTCCTCGCGGACGGGGAACGTCATCACTGCCGAGTGGCTGATTGATGAGGTGAAGGGGAAGGTGCGGGAGAAAATCGCCGAGCGGGATTTCGCGCCGGATGAAAAGGAAAAAATCACCGAGGCGGTTGCGATTGCCGCCATCAAGTACTCAATCCTGCGGCAAGCGGTGGGGGGCGACATTATCTTTGACTTTGAGAAATCAATCTCGTTTGAGGGCGACTCGGGGCCGTACTTGCAATACGCGTATGTCCGCGCCATGTCTGTGCTTCAGAAAGCACAGACCGCAGAAGTACGCGGAACTGACGCGGAATCCGCCGCGGCGGACGGAAACATAGAGCTTGCGCGTAGGTTAGTGAGATTTCCTGATGTTGTTGCGCGCGCGGCGGAGGAGTATGCGCCGCACTACCTCGTAACGTACCTCACCGAGTTTGCGAGCGCGTTTAATAATTTCTACGCGCGCGTCAAAATTATCGGCTCACCCGACGAGGCGGCGCTCCTTGCTCTCACCCGCGCCGTCTCAACCGTCCTTAAAAACGGCCTCACTCTCCTCGGCATGCCGGTGGTGGAGAGGATGTAGGGCGCTTAACCTCCTCCTGCAAAAACACGCATATCCCGCTGCGGAATTGCTCTACTCGTCCCGCTCTCCGCCAACTGGCGGAGCGGGACTGCGCAAGGTTTTTGCAGGAGGAGGTTTCGCTTAGAATGTTATGGAAGGTCGTCGTCCTTGACAAAATGGGTAAGATTGGTGTATAATGAAGGGTAGCATAGAACCTTGAGAAAACGAGGTTTTTCCACCTCGGCCACAGCAGAAAGTTCCTAGAAAGCTTGGAATTTTCTGCTGTGGCGAAGAGTCCAGCATAAATACAAAAACCGCCTGCTGTTTTCAGTAACATCGGGCAAATTTACAGAAAGGATTGTTATGACGACCAATAAAGTTGTTACCAACGATCAGATTCGTGTCAAACCAACCGCCGAACAAACAGAAATATACACTCGGCGTGAGTCGGAACTCCGCCAGCGGTTTCTGAAGGGAGTGTTGGAAACTAGCGCCGTCCTCGATGGTCTCCAGACTCTTTTGGAGATGACGCGCGGTTGCATCAACTGCAACGGACAACCGGGAATCCCCGACTGGGCCGACAGGGAAAACCCAATCATCCTGCACATCCCGTGCGGAATGGTTGACCCGTCCCACCTTTCAACCGAGACCGTTTTGGGAGAAGGAGAAGATTGCCTTGATGGTGAGGAGTACATCGCGCGAGCACAGAAGATTGAAGGTGCGATGAATGCTTGCGCATTCGACTTCTACTCTCGTCCCGAGAATTGGAAGTACCTGCCGAAAGATGTTGATGTGATTATTTTTTCCAACACCATCTTTCGCCGCTCGGACGGCGGCCGCTATGTGAGGTACCTCGTTCGCGATGGTGCTTGGTGGCGCCGGGGCTTTAGCTGGCTCAGCGACAGGTTCAATCGTCACGATCGGGTGGCTCGTGCCCGCAAGTAGCCCTCAGATCTTGGAGGATAAGCCCTTTTAGACCCTTTGGGTTTAGCTCTTCGGCTTCCCGCCGACGCTTTGAAGATATGCGTTACTTCAGCTCACACAATATGGTGTGGGCTTTTTTATTTCTATAAAGTACAATGGAGTCGGTAGTAGGTGAATCTGTAAGCGATTACGGTCGTTTGCCACCGAATCCAGTATCCACGAGGACCAGAGCGTCTGAATTAATTTTTCAGACGGAGTGTCTCGTGCAGAAACTTCAAAAAAAGAAGATACTTGGCGCATCTCACTAAGAAATTACGATTTCAAATCCGATACAACCCTGAGAGTATTCAAGGGGTGGTGGCATAGGTGGTTAGATGCGCATTTCGCAACTCGGACGGCAACCGCTATGTGAGGTACCTCTATCGCAATGGTGCTAGGTGGAACCGGAACTATAACTGGCTCAGCAACAGGTTCAATCGTCACTATCGGGTGGCTCGTGCCCGCAACCCTCTTCATTTCTCCCCTGCTTTTGGTGTGGGGGAGTTTTGTTTTTGCAACTGCCCGCTCCACCCCCCGAGCATCCTGCCGATTTCGGCAAGCAATTCTGATAGCGCAATGTATTTTTTATCTTCCAATGATTTTGTCTCCCACAAAATCATGATGAGTATTTTTATCGTATCCGTTTTCCGTATTGCCAGACGAAGCCACAGCACTTTTTCCGTTTTCGGTAAAAATGTTGCGGACGTAATCGCTTCTACGTTTTCAATAAAAAGTTTGTCTATGCGATTACCTAGAGAATATTTTTGGGTTTTCGGAAGTTTTTCATGATATTCATGCCAAAGCTTGTACGATGACTTGAGTTTCTCAAGCACTGGTAAAATCGTCGGGGGGGGGGGTAGTCTTTGGGGAAT
>VMFH01000063.1 GCA_007375925.1 Parcubacteria group bacterium Gr01-1014_72
TTTTGACCGCTTCTCGCTTGAGAATTATAACTCTGTCACCTTCGCCAAGTCGGGTTCTGGAAAATCCTTCGCAACGAAGTTGGAGATTCTCCGCACCCTCATGTTTGACGCGGACGTCTTGGTCATTGACCCCGAGCGGGAGTATGAATACCTTGCCGAAGCAGTCGGCGGTAAATACTTCAATATCTCTCTTACTTCAGAACATCACGTTAATCCGTTTGACCTGCCCATGCCTCGCGAGGACGAGTCGCCCTCGGATGTTTTGCGCTCGCACATCATCAATTTGGTCGGCCTCATGCGCATCATGATGGGAGGGCTCACGCCGGAGGAAGACGCTATCATTGACCGCGCCATCACCGAAACGTACGCCCTCAAAGACATCACGCACGATTCCGATTTCAAAAACGTAGAGCCGCCGCTCCTCTCGGACTTTGAACTCGTGCTCGCCGGTATGGAGGGCGCCGAGTCGCTTGTCCAGCGCCTCTCCAAGTACACGCGCGGGACCTGGGCGGGCTTCATCAACCGCCCCTCAAACATTGACATCGGAGGACGGCTCGTCGTGTTTTCACTGCGCGATATGGAGGACGAGCTCAAGCCCGTCGCAATGTACATCATCACCCACTACATCTGGAACGCCATCAGAAAAAATCTGAAAAAACGCCTCCTCGTCATTGACGAAGCATGGTGGATGATGAAGTCGGAGGACACAGCCTCCTTCCTCCTCTCGCTCGCGAAGCGCGGCCGCAAGTACTACCTCGGTCTTGCGACCATCACGCAGGATGTGGACGACTTCCTCAAGTCGCCCTACGGCATGCCGATTGTCACCAACTCCTCCATACAGATGCTTCTCAAGCAGTCGCCAACCTCCATAGACCGCCTCCAGCAGGTGTTCAACCTGACCGAAGAGGAAAAATATCTTCTCCTTGAATCCGACGTGGGAGAGGGAATCTTCTTCGTAGGGTTAAAGCACGTCGCCATCAAAATCATCGCCTCCTACACCGAAGACCAGATTATCACCTCTGACCCGTCGCAGCTCCTTGCGATCAAGAAAGCAAAGGAGGAAATGCAGGTAACAGGAAACTAAATGTACACGATGCAAATATACGAATGGATACGAATTATACGAATGGGGAAACAGACTTATTCGTAGCATTCGCATAATTCGTAGATTCGTATCGCTACATCATATTCGTATCATTGGCATAATTCGTATATTCGCATCGCTACCATGTCCGAAAAACCTCAACGAATCTCAAGCGAGGATTGCCGATTTTAGCTCGCTCTCATCAAGTAATAGTGCAGTCGTATGAAGATAGAACCCACAGGAAATATAAGCGAGCTCAACGACATCTTTTTGAAAGAAACCGGCCAGGGTGTCACTCCTAAAGATGCACAAGCGTTGCAGGCGGAAGGTGTACCTCAAAAACCGGATTTTCCGCTCTTACTGTTCCTCGCCGCCCTTTTCAAGGATGTCTTGGATGGACTTGACCTGACGGGAGTCGGTGTTGTCATTACCACGATTCTTTCCCTGATCATCGGGGCCGTCATCTTTTTGTGGCTCCTGGGGAAAGTTGGCTTCATACAAAAACGCATTCTCCGCTGGGCATGGGGACGCTACATCGGGGTGATGCTCATTGAATCCATACCGTTTTTAAAGCTCATACCGACAACCGCCCTTTTTGTCTGGTTTGCCCACCACAAGGAGGATAAGCTGGTAAAACTTGCTTTCTCTGCTCTGGAAAAGGCGTACGGAAAGTTTTCATAAATGTGGTGGGTTAAAAACCGGCATCATGATAAAATGTAGGGGAATAATAATGAAGCATATACTCGCACTTCTCGTCGGCACCATCGCGCTCACCGCGTGCGCCTCTGTCGCGCTTGCGCAGGCGGAAAAAGACCCCTTTGAGCAGAACCTGCGCGTGGAGGTGAGCCCGCGCCTGCCGCGGGCAGGGGAGTCCGTCTTCATTGTGATTGAGAGCTTCTCCACCAACCTCAACAAAGCGACAATTGAGTGGCGCCGAAACGGCGCTCGCGAGGCGAGGGGCATTGGCCTCAAAACCTTCAGCTTTACGAACGGAGCGCTCGGCACCGCGACGACAATTGCGATACGCATCACTACCGCCGAGAGTCGCCTCATTGAGAAGACGCTCACCTTCCGCCCCGCCCACGTTGACCTCATTCTGGAGGCAAAGAGCTACCGTCCGCCCTTCTACCGCGGGAAGTCGCTCCTCCCGTACCAAGGAGCGGCGACAGTAACGGCGGTTCCGACCTTTATCGGCAGTGGCGGCGCGCGCATAGCGGCGAAAAACCTCATCTACAAGTGGGAAGTGGACGGCGATGCGGTCGGGGACGCATCGGGCTACGGCCGGCAGCAGTTCCATACCGAGGCCGGAGCGCTCTCCGATGACAGCGTCGTTGGTGTCCGGGTATCAACGCTTGACGGCACCATGCAGGCAGAGGGCGAGGCGCTCCTCACGCCGACGCAACCCAAGATAGTTCTGTACGAGGACCATCCGCTCTACGGCATTCTCTTCGGAAACGCCCTCGCAGAGCCCTTCTCGCTCTCGGGTGAGGAAATCCGCGTCGTCGCGGTGCCGTACTTCTTCTCAGTGCCATCGCGCTTGAGCGCGTTGCTTGAGTACGACTGGGCGCAAAACGGCATGAGCGTACGGCAGGGGGGCGACAATGCTCTGACGCTCCGTGTTCCGGAGGAGGGCGAGGGGGTGGCCTCCGTGTCGGTGCGAGCGCAACATGCGGTGAAGATACTCCAAGGAGCGGATGCGGCGGCGGCGATCGCGTTCGGGGAAGAGGGGCGCAGGGGAGGAGTGTTTGATTTTTTGAGATAGTACACGATGCAAATATACGAATGCATGCGAATTATACAAATGGGGAAACAGACTTATTCGTAGCATTCGCATAATTCGTATATTCGCATCGATACATTATCCATTCGTATCATTAGTATAATTCGTATATTAGTATCGCTACAAAAAAGCATGAAAAGGGTCGTTTACATCCTGTCTTTCACCGCACTGCTCTTCGCGCTGAACACGCCCCTCGTGTACGCGGCAAGCGACTATGTGCCGCTCGCGCCGCTTCCGCTCACAACAATTGAGAGCGGCGCGAGTGCGAGAGGGTGCGGTGTGCCGGCACCAACGATCGATAAGGCGGGGAAGGTGACGGCGACGTCCGAATCAAAAACCAACCTCTGCCTCTACCTGCGCGGCGCCTTCCGCCTCGCGATTGCGATTGCGGGCGCGCTCGCGGTTCTCATGATTGTTATGGGAGGTATTCAGTACATGTCAACGGACGCGATTGGCGGAAAAACCGAGGGGCGGGGAAGAATTCAGAACGCCATCGGTGGGCTCATCCTCGCGCTCGCATCCTATCTTCTCCTCTACACCATCAATCCAAATCTTGTGGAGCTCAATCTCAACTTCGGCGCCGAGACGGGGTCGTTCACCGTACCGCCGGAGTTTAGCGAGTTTACCACGAGCAACCAAGCGGAGCTTGCCGCAAAATCAATTTATGGCGAAGATTTTTCTGAGAGAACGAGCGCAATGAGAAGTGCACAGCAGGAAATTGAGAATCTTGGAAGATTGGCGCGGGACAATCCAGAGCGTGCGGAGGAGCATGCCGTCCGCGCTGATGTGTTACGCCAGCGCGAACTCGGCTTGTCTAAAATAAGCGAATACAAAAAGCGAGCGAGCGACGTGCTCGGGTTTGGGGGGATAAGGCAAGCAGAAACTATTCGGAATGAGATGCTCGCTGAAATAAACAGACGCCAGGCAGCACTTCGGAAAACAGACCCTGCGGCGGCGAATCAGCTTGCCACGAAGGCGATTGAGGCGCGCGACATCATAAACAAAGGCATCAGTGATTACACACCACCTCGTCAGCACACGCCTATAAACTAGAGGGTGTTATTCTTAAACGGAAGAACATGCCTATAATGAAAAATAGAAGAAAACTTATTTTTATAACACTGGCTACTCTACTCCTGCTCGCTACGAGTGGCGCCCTTTACTACTTTCTAGCACTCCGTCCCGCCGTCCCCGCCAACGAAGACACCGGGACAAAAACCGGCTCACCCATCTTCCCGAGTACGGGAGGCGCGCGAGCGACCACGACACGGGGCACAACAGGCGATGGAGCGGGAGTCAGGGAGCGCGCGTCGGGACACATCTTTGAAGTTCCGTTCGGGAAGGGAGGTTCAAGGCGCCTCTCAAACAAAACAATTCCGCGCGTGTACGAGGCATACTTCGCCGGCAAATCCCGCGACTCCGTCATTCTTCGGTACCTCCGCGCCGACGGGGAGACGATTGAGACCTTCGTCGGGAAAATAAAACCGAGCGCATCGGCACAAAACGAGGGTGAGGTGGTCGGAAGCTTCCTCCCGCGAAACATAAGCGACCTTGACGTGTCGCCAAGCGGCACGGCACTTTTCTACCTCCTGCCGCAGGAAGGCGGCGGCTCCTCCGGCGTCACGGCGCTCCCCGACGGCACGCGCCGGACCGAGGTGTGGACCTCGCCCTTGAGGGAGCTCCTTCCCTCATACGTAAGCGACGAGCAAATCGCCCTCGCCTCAAAAGCGGCAAACGGCGCCGATGGAATCCTCTACCTCCTCAACTCAAAAACGGCGCTCTCCACAATCCTCCTCGGGCCTCTCCCGGGACTGACTGCTCTCGTCTCACCAAACCGCGCGTGGATTATCTACGCAGTGGCAGAGGGAGGCTTCCTAACCACCGCCGTGCGGGATGTAAAGAAGGGTCGGGATGATACGCTCTCGGTTCGGACGCTTCCGGAAAAGTGTGTCTGGAGCAGGCGGGACGGTGAGATTGCGTTCTGCGCGGTACCGAGCTTCTTCACGGGCGGCACCTACCCCGATGATTGGTATCAGGGAGTGGTCTCGTTTGAGGATGAGCTCTGGAAAATTGATGCTGAATCGGGAAGGGCACAGCGTCTTGCCGGAATCTCCGACGAGGCGGGGGTTCTTCTTGATGCCGTCCGTCTCTCGCTCTCACCGGACGAATCGCACCTCCTCTTCATAAACAAACGTGATGGGACGCTGTGGGCGTACAGAGTAGCGAATTAGGTACACGATGCAAATATACGAATGAGTGCGAATGATACAAATATGAAAGCCCCATTCGTATCATTGGTATAATTTGTATATTAGTATCGCTACACCATTAGTATCATTGGTATAATTCGTATATTCGTATCGCTACACAGACTTCAGACGCCTTTGTACTTAATAACAATGCGGCGGCCGCTTCCTTGGCCGAAGGACTCGGTGGTCAGTTCGGGGTCATTCTGGAGACTCGCGTGCACGAGCATCCGCTCGTACGCGCTCATGGGCTCTAGCTCCACGTTCGTCTTGAGCGAGCGGGCGCGCTCGGAAAGCATGCGCACCTTGCTCTGGAGCTCGTCAATGATTTTCTCCTGGTACCCATCAACATCAAGGAAGAAGCGGGTGTCCTCTCCGTTCGGGAGACGCTTCGCGAGCACCTTCCGGAGGAGGTGGTTCAACGCGGAGAGTGTTTCCCCGCGCGGCCCGATGAGGAGGCGCGACTCCTGTGAACGAATCACAAATTTCGGAGATCCAGAGAGTTCGTGAGTGGAGACCTCAATAGTATCAACCGCGACACCAAGCGCTCGCAGAAGCTCCTCAATCGCCTGTTTTATGGCCGCGGTTTCCATAGGTAAGGTTGTAGATTAGTATGTTCATAAAAGAAAGGCAATTCGGCTCGGCCTCACTTTTCCCCTCGGAGCTTTTTCCGAAGGTAGAGCTCTTGGCCAATAGCAAAAAGGTTGCTTGTCGTCCAGTAGAGCGCAACGGCTCCGGAGATACTCCATGAAATGAAGAAAGCGATAAAGGGAAACACGTAGCGGAACTGGAGCTGCATGCTCCGCGCG
>VMFH01000064.1 GCA_007375925.1 Parcubacteria group bacterium Gr01-1014_72
GTATCTGTTTCCTTTGACAAGGTCTCCAGGCACACCATTGATCTGTTCAAGGCCTACCTTGCGTCGCAAGACAGAAAGACTGCCGATGGTGTACGGACACCTGAAAAGCTCTCCGCCGGATCAATCAACCGAATGCTCTCAAGCCTTCGAAGCTACTGTAAGTACCTTGTAGACATGGACTATGGTGTTCCGGTGGCTCCCAGTGCAATAAAGCTTCTTAAAATGCCTCGTACACACGCGCGAGTGGCTGAATTGGATTCACTTGTTGAGCTTATTGAATCGCCCCTCAAATTCGAGAAGAGTAAGCGTATAGCACTGCGCAACCGCATCATGCTTGAGGTTTTGTTTTCAACCGGCATGCGCATCTCGGAACTTCTGTCGCTGAATCGAGACCAGATCAATGATACCGGCAAAATTTTCGTTCGCGGAAAGGGCAAAAAAGAACGATTCGTATATCTTACCGACCGAGCGAAAGAACTCGTGAATATGTACCTTCTAACGAGACATGACGATAATCCCGCGCTCTTTATCCCTTACAGTGGGAAAAATATCGGGACGGCAAAGGTCCGCATCTCTCCAAATTACCTTCAAATGAAAATTAAGCAGTACAAAGAACTTCTCGGCATCATCGTTCCGACCTCCGCACACTCGTTCCGTCATGGTTTTGCGACCTACCTCGCCGAACAAGGAGCTAATCCGGCCGCCATCCAGATACTTCTTGGGCATGAGTCCCTTCAAACCACCACGCGCTATGTTCATGCCTCCGACAAATATGCCGAAAGCACACACAAGAAGTTCCACCCGCTCAAAAAGCGAAAAAAGTAGGACATAGCAAAAACCATCCCGTCCCGCTTCTAGCGGGACGGGATGGTTTTTGTATAATTTTTTAGTTCTTCACACTCGCAAGTTCACCTGCTTTGGCCACCGCAAGCGTCTGACTAGGGCGCCAGCACTTTGATGAGTGCACCCAAGGTGCATCGCCATACCGCTCGTGGAGCCACTTCGCAAAGGTAATGTTCCCTTCAAGTGAATGGATGTCAAAGCGGAGTTCTTTTGCTTTCTCTCCGTGGTAGTACTCATTGATCTGCATGAGTCCGACATCGCCCTTGTTGCGGGCTCCACGAAGCACCTCGCCGTCGCTATCAAACTGTCGGAACCGCGACTCACACCGTGCGATTTCCGCGAGGACGGGCGTTTCCTGAAAGGATTCGCGAACGTGCCCCTCAAGCGTAAGAGGTCGGTCTACGATGACTTCCTGGACCTCCTGCCGAAACGCATGTTTCGGCGTCGCCGCTTCGTCAACCGAAGAGACGGCAGTCGGAGCTCCGTAAAATGTCTGTGCGAGAAGAAAAAGAGCCGTGGTGATTTCTATCATGAATGTTTGGATTAACCGGTAATCAGCAAACTGCGACTTTAGAAACTGTCTGAAAACCTACCACATGGTTATAGCACAGCCCATGTTTCGCATCGTCGCCGCGCCAGCTTCGGTCAAAAATGGTTTATCCTCGGTCGGAGTACCTCGCGGTACACCTCCCTCGTCTGCACCATTTTTTCCACGAATCTAGCGCGGCTTTGGATTGCGATAGCTTTTCAGACAGTTTCTTAAACGAAAAACCAGGCATCTGCCTGATTTCCTTTAATGATAGCACCTTTCAAGCCGCCTGTCAATACTTCACCATGGAAATTGATGGGGGTCAAAGTTGCAAAAATGGCCCTGTTAAGCCATAGAAGATTTGCAAGACGCCGGAAAAATGGTCTAACTTTTGGCGTCTTGTTGCTGGACCAGCCAAGAGACTGGCTTTCCGCGGAATTCTTCAAAAAGCGTCCTCTCAAAGATGAGTCGTGAGAACGCTTCGGCCTCAAAACGCGCGTCTTCAAGGGCGTTGTGGGCCTTTCGCGCTATTGGAACACCAACGTAGGCCATAATGGCATCCAGATTGAGCGCAGAATGAGCGTTTTTCCGCAGAGGTTCAACGCCCTGTCGCTTCATGTGGAACCAGCATATTGAGTGCAGATCAATCGTCCGGTGCGCGAACGGCCAGTTGATGTGGTAGCGCCGACACGCGTGCATGAGCGCATCGCGGTCAAACGAGGGGTTCTGGCCCGCAATTGTACGTTCACTTCCCTCTTCAGCCCACTGGAGAAACTTCCGTAGCGCTTCCTCTTCCGAGGGTTTGGTTGTGTCGGCAATTCCCTCTCGCGTAAAGCCGCAGACCGCGAGCGCTTCGTTCTCAATGTGCGCGCCCGCGAACGCGCGGCACGCAACATAAAATTGCCGCTCCGGCCGCTCAAAATCAACAGCTCCGATGGAGAGGAGCGAGTGTTTTTGGGGATCGGTACCGGTGGCCTCAATGTCTACGACGAGCATAGATAGATAGTTTGTAAGTTTTAAGTTATAAGTTTTAAGTCACCTATCAGCACACCTCTCAAGACAATCAATACAATTCCATTAACTTTTAACTTATGAACTTATAAACTATTACTCAAGCCCTTTGCAGTTTGCCGCCGGAGCGTAGCCGGAGGCACGGGCTTCGTCGATTGAGGCAAACCATACCTTATTTTTTTCAGAGATCTGCTGTGCGCCAGCACACCACGGATAGTGATACTTCCTGCCCGTCTTTGAACCGACCAGAAGGCCGCCTGCCGCGGAAGCTGCGGCGGCGGTGAGACCCTGTTCGCTCTCGGGCGGATTGAGAGACTTGGGAGACACTTCCCCATTCTCTCCCTCTCCCAAAATTCGAAGCTCTCCCTGCCCTTCCGTAATTTTTGAGAGACGCCCGAGCCCGAACGATCCGAACCCGACGAGGATAATAGTCGCGACAGTCAGCGCCTCGCGCGACTTGCACCATTCAATACTATCGTGTAAGGTCATATTCTAATGATAGCAATTCATGGTAGAAGCTGGTAGCTGGCAGCTGAAAGCTTCATATTTTTTATGGCAACAAAAAAGGCCGCAGGTTCGGCAAAAAACCTTACAACCTCAAATCCGCAGTATCTCGGCATCAAACTCTACGCCGGAGAGTCTGCGAAGCCGGGCGCTATTATTGTGCGTCAGCGCGGCACGCGCATTCTCCCGGGAAAAAATGTCGGTATGGGCAGGGATCACACGCTCTACTCGCTCGTTGAAGGAACGGTACTGTACGGCCACAAGCGCAAAGTCGGGTTTGACAACACCACTTCGGTTAAAAAGACAGCGAGCGTTCTCCCTCGCCGCTAAACGCTTAAAACTCATTTCAAACCCCGTTAGAAACTCCGCTTCTAACGGGGCTCGTCCTTACTCGCCACAACATTGAGCTGAATCGTGATTGACCGTTCTCCCGCGGTAATCGCGAGCGTGTGAGGCCCCACTGATTTAATCGGTTCCG
>VMFH01000065.1 GCA_007375925.1 Parcubacteria group bacterium Gr01-1014_72
TTGAGGAAACGTACGGAAAGGAGGCGGTCACAGAGGGGGGGTTTCGCGTCATCACGACGCTTGATTACGAACTCCAGAAGAAGGCCGAGGAAATTGTAAAAAAGTGGGCGCTCCAGAACGAAGAGCGTTTTAACGCGGAGAATGCCGCGCTCGTTGCGACCGACCCGCGAACGGGGCAGATCCTCGCCATGGTCGGGTCGCGCGACTACTTTGACACGGAAATTGAGGGTAACTTCAACGTAGCGACGGCGCGGCGCCAGCCCGGCTCCGCCTTTAAACCATTCGTCTACGCCGCCGCCTTCCAGAAGGGGTACACGCCGGAGACCGTGCTCTTTGACCTCCAGACGGAATTCTCAGTGGAGTGCACGCCGGAGGGAAAGCCGTACGTAGAAGGAAACGAGGATCGCTGTTACAAACCCGAGAACTACGACCAGCTGTACATCGGCCCGGTCACGCTTCGCAGTGCCCTCGCGGAGTCGCGAAATGTCCCCTCGGTCAAGACACTCTACCTCGCGGGGCTTAAGGAATCACTCCGGCTCGCGCGGGAGATAGGCATTACGACCTTGGGCTCGCCTGGGCAGTACGGTCTCACCCTCGTGCTTGGGGGTGGCGAGGTAACACTTCTTGAGATGGTCGGCGCATACGGCGTCTTCGCGAACGACGGCGAGCGAAATAGCACGGTAGCGATTCTTCGGATTGAGGACAAGGCGGGTGCGGTTGTGGGGGCGTACGAGCCGCGCCCGACACGCACTCTTTCCGCAGACATTGCGCGGAACATCTCAAGCATCCTCAGCGACGAGGAAGCGCGCGCGCCCACATTCGGACGCGGCTCGTACCTCTACTTCAAGGACCGTGCGGTGGGGGTAAAAACGGGAACGACGAACGATTACCGCGATGCATGGATTATCGGCTACACTCCTTCCCTCGCCGTCGGCGCCTGGGCCGGCAACAACGACAATACGCCGATGGAAAAGAAAGTTGCCGGCTTCATTGTCGCGCCCCTCTGGCATGAGTTCATGGAGGTGGCGCTCGCGGGTGTGGAACCGGAGCGGTTTGCCGTACCACCACGGCAAAAAATTCCCCTTGAGGCGCCGCCTGTTTTACGAGGGGTGTGGCAGGGCGGAAAAAATTACTTTGTTGATCGCGTTTCAGGGAAGCGGGCGACGGAATATACTCCTCCCGAGACCTTGGAGGAGCGGGTGGTGCGGGAAGTTCACACGATTCTTCATTGGGTGAATAAAGATGCTCCGCTCCAAGGAAACGCGAGCAAGGGAGCGGGAGATTCCCAGTATGAACGATGGGAGTTCCCGATCCGCGCCTGGGCGGCCGCGCAGGGCGTTCCCGACGAGACAGAGGCGGTTATCCCTTCCGAGGAAGACTCTGTTCACGGGCCGTTCAACGCCCCCGTCCTCTCCCTCTCCGGGCTCACGGCGGGAAGCGCGCACCGAGCGGATGAGACGATACCGGTTACGGTTACAAGTACCGGTCGTTTCCCGCTCGGGAAAGTTGATTTCTTTGTCGGTGGAGTGTATGTGGGAAGTGCCGCACGTGCGCCCTTTACCTTCTCATTCAAACCGAAAGATGTGGAGGCGCTCGGAGAGCAGGCGGAGTTGCGCGTCATCGGCTACGATACGGTGTTCAACAAACGAGAGCTTGTGATTCCTTTTTCGGTGACGCCATAACGACGCTTCCCGCTTCTTTTTTGACCTTGCGCACTCGCCTCGCCGAAGCCTCCGGCGTAGCGCGCGCAAGTGCAGAGTGTTTTCGTACTTTCGTTCCGCCAGCCGGCGGATTGTTCGTAGTTCGTATTATCACTTATTCATCGGCATCACGAGGTACAAGAAGCTTCCGTCTGAAACGCCGCGGACAATCATCGGGCGCCCTGCCCCTGATAGTGAGAGAGAGACCGAGTCTGTTTGTATCGGTTGAAGTGAATCAATGAGGTAGTGGTAGTTGAAGTTGAGTTCAAGGGTGTCTCCTCGCACCGCCGCCGCAACAGACTGGGAGCTCTCGCCGATATCGGCGTTTTTTGTCCTTGCTTCAAAAAGTTTTTTCGGCGGGTCAAAAAAGAGGGTGATTTGATTGAATGTGTTTGAAAAAACATTAACGAGTTTGAGTGTCTGCAGAACATCTTCACGCAAGCACACCGCCTCGGTGGTCGTCTCCTTCGGGATAATCTGTTTGTAGTCGGGGAAAACACCTTCAATGAGGCGGGAGGTGAGGTGGAAATTTTCTCCGGTGATTGAAAGTTGGTTTTTTGAAAAGCGGAGCTCCACTGTTCCTGATACATCATCAAGAAAGCGCAGGATCTCGGCGGCGTTCCGAAGTGGAACGAGAAATGATTCACCTCCTTCGCCTCCCTTGAGCGGTATGCGCTTCTCAGCGAGCCGAAATGAGTCGGTAGCCGCGAACACGATTTCACCATTTCCGATCGAAACAAAAACACTCGCAAGTTCCGGCTTTACAACTGAAGCGCTGGCCGCAAAGCAAACAGATTGAAATCCTTTTCGTAGAGCTTGTGCTTCTATGACGATTTTCTTTCCCTCAGGTTTTGGAATAGTGGGGAAGTCATCATGAGGAATCGCTTTGATGAGCGCCTTACTTCCACCCCTCCCTGAAGATATAAAAAGGTTTCCCTCCTTAACTTCAAAGGAAAGGAGTGTTGAGGATGGAAGGTTTGAGAGAAATGAACTTACCACGGAACCAGAAACCGCTACAGAGCCCTCCTGTATAATTTTTACCGGGAGGGACGTCTCAATACCAAGATCAAGGTTTGTTGCCCGAATAGAGAGGGACCCACCAGACGCTTCAAAAACAAGGCAGTTGAGTACGGGAAGGGAGTGTTTTTTCCCAGCAATCCGGTCAGCCTTTATAACGGCATGCAGCAACTTATCCTTCAGGCACTCTATCTTCATATTTTATTTATAGAGAATATGATACTACTGATGGGGGTGTGGATATGTTGATTTGTGTAAAATATCTTTACCATAAAGTATTCTTTAACAACCCACACACCCACCTACTTGTGCATAACCTCCTTATTGATGTGAATAAAAATTACTTTTTATTATTTACCTTCCAATAATTTCCACACCCCCCCACCACTTCTCAACACCTTCAACACAGTTTCAACAAAACACTTTTTTTGTCTTTACGGACCCATTATAGCCCGTATCTGCGTGAGTTCCTGTACAAGGTTGGGGTTAAACTTAAGCTCACTCTTAATCTTTTCA
>VMFH01000066.1 GCA_007375925.1 Parcubacteria group bacterium Gr01-1014_72
AAGGACACTGCGATATCGTCCAAAAATTCCTTCCGCGACTGGAGCTTGCGGTCTTCAAGCGGTAACTTCAGCGTGTACCCTGCGGCGCGCCCGCGAGAGATGATGGAAATCTTGTGCACGGGGTCGGCGTACGGAAGCACAGAGGCGACAAGCGCATGTCCCCCTTCATGAAACGCGGTAATCTCCTTCTCTTTTGTAGAGAGGAGGTGTGAACGCCGCTCAGGACCGAGCATCACTTTCTCAATGGAGCGGATGAGGTCAAACTGCGCGACCTTCGTGCGATTCTCTCGCGCCGCGAGAATCGCCGCCTCATTCATGAGGGAGTAGAGGTCGGCGCCGGAAAAGCCGGGGGTCCGCGTCGCGATGAGCTCCAGGTTCACGTCCTCCGCGAAGGGTTTGCCCCGCGCGTGAATCTTCAAAATCTCCTCGCGGTCGGCGCGGTCGGGAAGGTCAATGACGACCCGCCGGTCAAAGCGCCCAGGACGAAGAAGCGCGGGGTCAAGCACGTCGGGGCGATTCGTTGCCGCCATCACGATCACCTTCTCGTTCGGCTCAAACCCGTCCATCTCCACAAGAATCTGGTTCAAAGTCTGTTCGCGCTCGTCGTTCCCCCCACCAACCCCCGTGCCGCGAACGCGCCCCACCGCGTCAATTTCATCTACGAAGATGATCGCGGGCGCAGACTTTTTCGCACCCTGGAAGAGGTCCCGCACCCGCGAAGCTCCGACACCTACAAACATCTCAACAAACTCGGAGCCGGAGATGGAGAAAAAGGCGACTCCCGCTTCTCCCGCAACCGCACGCGCGAGCATCGTCTTCCCCGTCCCGGGCGCGCCCATAAGGATCACTCCCTTTGGGATTTGGGCCCCGATTTCCAAAAACTTTTTCGGGTTCCGGAGGAAATCAACGATTTCCCGAAGCTCCTCCTTCGCCTCTTTCGCGCCGGCGACATCCTTGAACGTTATCTGCTGCTTCTTGTCGTGGGGAAAGGTGATGCGCGCCTTTGACTGGCCGAAGGTAAAGGCCTGCATACCGGCGCCCCGCACCTGCCGCGTGAGAAACCACACAAAGATAACAATGAAAATAATCGGCACGAGAAAGGGCGCGAGATTGAGGAACCAGTACCCGAACCCGCTTGGGCTCTCAACCACGATCTTCACCCCCGCGAGCGCTTCCTTCGTTACGCCGTAGTTCCCGAGTGTTTCGGAGAGTGCGGTCTCTGCCTCTTTCTTTGATTTTTTCTCGGTGCCGTCCGCATAGGCGACCGTGAGAGTGTCTCCCGCAACGAGAATCTCCGTCACGGTGCCCTTCGCGATGTCTCCGGCAAGTTCCGAAATTGAGACCTCCAAAACATCTGAACGGTTCTCTACAATAAAGGAGTACACCGTCATAAGTACGAGAAACACCAAAAGCGCGCTCATGAGATTCCCCATGAACGGCCGCCGCCCGTGGAACGGCGGCTTCACCTTTTTATTTTTACCGTTCTCCTTCATGTGTTGTGCGCGAAGGCGCAAAAACCGAATTCCCACAATACTACAAGACCGCGCTTTTTTCAAGAAAAATCCCGCGCTCCGATTCTTGATTCGGAGCGGGGATGTGAGAAGACGGAACGTGACTTTGGCCTACCACCAGCGAATGATGGGTGGGCGGTGGGAGAAAGATTTCACGGTTGTGTCCTTCACCTCATACTCATCGCCGCAGTCGCGACAGCGCCACGGAAAGTGACACTCTGCCGCCTCGGGGGGCGCATCTTTAGATTTTGGGTCGCCCCGCCAGTACGTCGATTCAACATTCCAGCCAAGAAAGAGGCCCGCCAGTTTGGCGAACGGCCCTTCTATGCGGTACGCCGCGCGGCATCTTCTGCATCGCCGCGGATTCATCCGGAAGAGGCGATACAGAAAGACGGATATGACGAGCCCGAGCGGAACAAACCACCAGAACTTTCGCTGTCCGATCTGAATACCGGACAGGCTTACGACGGCGATGCCGGCATACCGAGCAAGGCGGTGTAAACGTTTCTTCCATGTAAAGGTTTCACCTCTTGTCAGGTAAATGCCTCCCAAGTCTCGTATGACACGCATACATTCCTCCTGTGTGTTAAAGGTCTATGGAAATGGTACCAGAAACAAGTTTATTTTTCAAATCGGGGGCGGAGGGGTATGATAGCGGCATGGAGGGAGGCATTACAAACAGAAAAGCGCGCTTCAACTACGACATCCTTGAAACATTCACGGCGGGTATCGCCTTGTTCGGACACGAAGTGAAGGCCATCCGTATCGGCCGCGGCTCCATCGTCGGCGCGCACGTGATTGTCCGCGGCGGCGAGGCGTACATCGTCGGCGCAGACATCCCTCCCTACCAGAGCGGCAACACGCCAAAAGAGTACGATCCGAAACGCACCCGCCGGCTCCTCCTCACGAAGAAGGAAATTGCCCTGCTCGCCGCAGCCGAGGCGAAGAAAGGATTGACAGTGGTGCCCCTTCAGGTGTATAATAAGGGGAAGCGGATCAAGGTTGAGGTTGCAATCGCGCGCGGCAGAAAGGAGTACGACAAGCGGGAGGCGATCAAAAAACGCGAAACCCTGCGCGAGGTGCGGCGCGAGGCGAAAGAACGTTGAAAAATGTATAAGGGGCTAGTATAAGTATATGGAAAATAAGATCAGAAACTTCACAGATCTTATCGTATACCAATCAGCTCACAAGCTCGTACTGGAAGTCTATGTGCTGACAAAAAAATTCACTCCGGAAGAAAAATTTTGTCTGATTGATCAAATGAGGAGGGCGGCGCTATCAATCACTTCCAAATAATTTTTAAACCTCCTGACATTCCCTTCCTTATACTTATACTAACCCCTTATACTATTCCATCCACGGGGATGATCGGCTTTGACAGGTGAAAAATCGGTTCGTCGGCACGGGAGAGGCGCCGGATACTCTTAAAACGCCGGCACACAACAACTGCCAAAAAAGTAGTTGCTGGTCGCGGAATGCCCTCCCCCTACGCGGGAGCATTCCCGGCCTTCGCCTTCGCCCGCGGGTAATACCGCTGGTCAAGGCGACATCACACGTTCTGATTTCTGCTAAGGACGAACGTGGTGTAATACTCGCAGAATAGGACGAGCGAACGTTCTGCGCTCACT
>VMFH01000067.1 GCA_007375925.1 Parcubacteria group bacterium Gr01-1014_72
CCACGGCGCATACGGGCACTTCCGCGTCGCCGATCCCAAGCCGCGCGACATCCACAAAGCAAATGTGCGTGACCGATTACTTCACCGCGCACTCTATCGGAAGCTTTACCCGTTCTTTGATCGTACGTTTATTACCGACTCGTTTTCATGCCAAATCAAAAAAGGAACACATCGCGCTCTCAACCGTTTCCGTTCTTTTACCTACAAGGTAAGCAAAAACCACACGAAGACGTGTTGGGTATTGAAGTGCGACATACGAAAGTTCTTTGCGAATATTGATCATGAAATCCTGTTTTCAATTCTTGCGCGATATATTCACGATACAGACATCTTCGCTCTTCTCAAAGAAATCATCAGGAGCTTCAGATCATATACCCATTCGCGCGAATGGTTCCAAGGCGTTAAAACTGGAGTGGGTCTGCCGCTCGGCAACCTCACCTCACAGCTTTTAGTGAACATCTACATGCCGTGATCATTTCGGAAGACAGATGTAGACTGGAAGAAATAGTACGATATATCGTACTATTTTTACGGGATACATTGAGACTTGAAACGCACCCAGACAAAGTGTTCATCAAAACCCTTTCCTCCGGTGTTGATTTTCTCGGGTGGGTGCACTTCCCGGACCATCGGGTGTTACGGACGACGACGAGGCGGCGAATGTTTCGGCGATTACAAAGGACAGAGAGTGAGGAATCGGTCGCCTCATATCTCGGGCTTCTTTCTCATGGCAATGCGCGCCGTCTCCAACAAGAAATACGAAAGACGCACCGATAAGGTTGTTCACGCCACCGTTTTTATCGTACTGTTAGGTGAATGAGTGACGAAAAAAAACGTATCGTATATCTCATCCTCCACAACATACGGAGTGCGTACAATGTCGGCTCTATATTCCGTACGGCGGATGCGGCGGGGGTTGGAAAAATTTTTCTCACCGGCTACACGCCAGCGCCGGTTGATCGTTTCGGTCGCGCAAACAAAGAAATTGCAAAAACCGCGCTTGGTGCGGAGCGGACGGTTTCGTGGGAGAAGTATGCCAGTATCAAGCCGCTCCTTCACAAACTCCGCCGTGAAGGAGCGGCGCTTATCGCACTTGAACAATCACCGCACTCAATTGATTACAAAAAAATCCGCCTTCCGAAAAAAGCCGCGCTCATATTCGGCAATGAAGTCGCGGGGCTCTCACCCGCCGTACTGAAACAGGCTGACATCATCGCCGAAATTCCCATGCGGGGTTGTAAGGAGTCGCTCAATGTCTCCGTCGCCGCCGGCATCGCGCTTTTTCTGATGCTACGCATTTGAAACACGGAACACAGATCATAGAACGCAGAATGTGGGACACAGATCACAGAGCACGGAACACAGACCATGTGCTGTGGGGGGGGGGGAAATGCTCTGTGATTGATGCTCCGTGCTCTGTGATTCATGTTCTGTGATCCTAGTAGGTATACTCATCCACAATCTTTCCGTTTTGATCCAGAAGCCGAATCGTCTCGCGGGAGTTTTTCCAGAGGCCGGCATCGCGCGCGAGGAAGAGCCGCCACTCTCCGGAGAAGAAATCTTTGTCGCTCCGGTGCTTCTCTAGGCACTTGTTGTAGCTTATTTCCCTCCCAAGATATAGGTGGCATGTGTCCGAGATCGGCTGCTGGAACTCCACGACCACTTGGCAGTAGTTCATATTCTCAAGGAACTCAAGACAGGCATCATCCAGATTGTTCGGCGGTTCCGGCAACTTTTCCCGCGAGGGGTGCGGGCAGTTCGCGGGAAGCCCGGGGGTGAAGTTCTGGAACTGCTCAAAGTAGCCGGTGCACTTGTTCAGCCGAAACGACAACCCGTTCGGGGAACGCCCCGTTGTTACAAGGACGCGTTCTCCGGGGCCAAGGTACACCGGTTCTGCTCCGCTCGCTTGCCCGGGCGTGGGGAGGGAGATGCCGGAGCCGATAGTCGCGCCCTTGCCCGTCGGGACGCTCCGAAGAACGAGCCCCGTGATCGGCACACGATCCGTGTTTTCGAGCGACGCGGAAAGTACGATGTACTCGTCGGAGGCGTCAGTGCGCGAACCGCTCTGCACCGATTCTATGATAATTTTCCCGCGAAGTTTTGAAAACTGGCTTGTGAGCGCAGTCTCCTCCTGTCTGCCGGTCGCCGTGCCGTCCGCGCCCGTGTCGCTTCCGCCGGTACCGGTTTTTGTTTCACCTCCCGAGGAGCTTCCACCCCCGCGATTCCGTAACGGTGCGCCAATGTCGCTGCCATAAATTTCTCCCGTGCCGACTGGTGCTAAGGGCTTCATGAACGGTCCCTTCGTCGCCCGTTCGCTCTCAAGCCCGCCCGTCGCGTACCACGCGACCGCCAAAACGATGAGGATTCCGAAAATCCACTTCACGTCATCCATGGGGTTTGCGCCGCCACCATCTCTGTATGCCATGAGGGTAGTATAGCGCAGTCATCTTTCTCCTCAAGTCATGCGTTAAGTCATACGCTGTCCTGCTATACTGAAGTGCAATGAAAAAGATACTCCTCGCGGCGGTCGTCCTCGGGATACTTTTCATGACACTCATGTTTCAACGCGAGCGCCTTTTTTCTGGTTTGAGCGCCGAAAATTTCCCCGCAGGTCCGTTCTTCAAAGACAGCAGTACTCCCGATGCTCTTAAGGCGAAGTTTTCTCGCGCCGGTGGCAAGGGGGATCCTCTCACCGTACTCATCGTTCCCGGGCACGACGAAGATTCCTCTGGCGCAGTGTATCGCGGACTTACGGAAGCGGAGGTAACTGCTCTGCTTGGCGAAAAAGTTTTTGAACTTTTTTCAAAGGATACGCGCTTCCGTCCAATGCTTCTGCGCGACAGGCAAGGGTACCGCGAACCCCTCGCCTCTTTTTTTGAGAAGCGCCGCGGCGACATACTCCGTTTTCGCGACGAGCACAAGGCGGCGATGCGCTCGCTCGTTGAAGATGGCCTTATCGACCCTCACGAGGAGGGGGTGATACACAATCCCGCTCCGCGGGGTGTTGCGGAAAAACTCTACGGAGTGAATTTGTGGGCGAACGAAAACAAAATAGACATCATACTCCATCTCCACTTCAACGATT
>VMFH01000068.1 GCA_007375925.1 Parcubacteria group bacterium Gr01-1014_72
GATTCGGGCCTCACTTACTGGGGTCCCGCGCCGCTACGCGGGGAGCATCATCGTTGCCTATGAGCCCGTGTGGGCAATTGGGAAGAGCGAACATGAGGCGCTCCAGCCGCGCGGTCTGCACGAAATGGCAATTTTCATTAGGAAGGTGCTCTCGCAAATTTTTGACCCCGATACCGCTCGAGGCATTCCGATTTTGTACGGCGGCTCTGTCGGGGCGCATAACGCCGCAGAGATTGTTTCGGAGGGCGCCGTCGCGGGACTCCTCGTCGGCCACACGAGCCTTGACGGAGATGATTTCGCGGCCATCATCCGCTCCGTATCAAAACTCCCGCCGCTTCAGTAACTAGAACTCATTTCAAAACCTACCATGGTACCACCGGAGGAGATTTCGCATCGTCGCCGCGCCAGATTCGGTAAAAAACGGCTTATCCTCAGTCGGAGCACCTCGGTGCACCTCCTTCGTCTGCGCTGTTTTTTCCTCAAATCTGGCGCGGCTTTGCCTGCCTGCGGCAGGCAGGGATTGCGATAGGTTTTGAAATGAGTTCTACCCACAATCGTGAAGACGATTCGCGACATTCCGACGCTTCGCAACCGCACGGTGCTCCTACGGCTTGATTTGAATGTGCCGATCGTCGGAGGAGCGGTGCGCGATGATTTCCGCATCAGGAAGATTCTGCCGACCCTCTCGCTCCTTCGCGAGCGCGGCGCGAAGGTTCTTGTGGTAAGCCACATTGAGGGCGCCGGAGGGACACTCCGGCCGGTGTTTGAGTACCTCACCGAGGTACTGCACGGCGAGTGTGTCTTCCTGCCCGAGTATTTTTCGGAGCGGACGAAACAGCTCATCGCCGCTTCGGGAGAAGGTTCCCTCTTTTTGTTTGAGAACGTTCGGCGGGAGCGGGGGGAGACGGAAAATGACGAAGGGTTCGCGCGCCGCCTCGCCTCGCTTGCCGAACTCTATGTGAACGACGCCTTTGCCGTCTCGCACCGCGCGCACGCCTCTGTTGTGGGGGTTCCCCGTTTCCTCCCGAGCTTCGCGGGGCCCCTTTTTGAGGAGGAGGTGCGGAATCTCTCGCGGGCATTCCATCCGCCGCGCCCCTTCCTCTTCGCGCTCGGCGGGGCAAAGTTTGAGACGAAGCTCCCGCTCATTGAGAAGTTTCTCGGGCTTGCGGACACGGTGTTCATCGGCGGGGCGCTCGCGAACAATTTTTTTGCGGCGCGGGGGCTTGAGGTCGGCCGTTCAACTGTCGGTGAGGCAGGAAGTGCACTCCGCGATATCATACGGCACGAGAAAATCATGCTTCCCGTTGATGTTGTGGTAGAGAGCCCCACGGGCGCGCGGGCGTTGCGCTCCGAAGACGTCGCCCCCGATGAGGCAATCATGGACGCGGGGCCGCAGACCGTGTCGCTCCTCGGGGATCTTTTGAGCGAGTCGGCATTCGTGCTCTGGAATGGCCCTCTGGGAAATTATGAGAGAGGATTTACGAGCGGCACGGAAGAGCTCGCGGCGCGCATTGCCGAGAGCCGTACCGAGTCTATTATCGGTGGCGGTGACACGCTTGCCTCAATTGCGGCGCAGGGTCTCCTTGAGAAGTTCTCCTTTGTTTCAACCGGCGGCGGAGCGATGCTCCAATTCCTCGCGGATGAGACCCTCCCCGGCCTTGAGGCGCTTAAGCATTCACGATGAGATGCGTTCCCCTGTACTTTCCGTCGGGGGGGGGGGTATACTGGAGGGGATTTACAAGGTTAACAATTTCTTATGAAAAAACTCATTATCGGCCTTTCCCTCGCGTTTTCGTTCGCTGTCATTCCAGCAGTTTCTTCGGCGCAGACTCAATCCAATGAAGCACTTCAGGCGCTCGTAGCACAACTTCTTCAGCAGGTCGCGTCTCTGACACAACAATTGAACGAGGCGCGCGGGGGTACGTCATCACCCGTGCCCGATTTTTGTCATACCTTCACGCGCTACGTCGCTTTTGAGTATGCGGGCAACCGCGCCGAGGACGTCCGCGCGCTGAATACTGTGCTCGCGAGAGAAGGCCTGGCGCAGGGCGATTCGCTCGGAAACCCGTCAGAGTTTAGCGAGAATACCGCGGCCGCCGTCGTGGAGTTTCAGAAAAAGTATGGAATTCAGACGACCGGCCTCGTCGGCCCAAAAACACGGGCGAAGCTGAACTCGCTTTGTAGCGCATCGCCCACCTTGCCTCCGCCGATCTTTTCCACATGGAAAACGTATATAAATGTAACAGATGGGTATGAATTAAAATACCCCTCTGATTGGAAAGCTCAAGAAAATGTAGATGGATCGGTTAGGATTTTTAATCCCAGCAACCAAGGAGCGCCTGATACAGATCAACCAAGCGAAGCTCTTGGGGTGGCCTTTATTCAGAAGTCATGTACGGCATCAAATTGGGAAGTTGGGTTTGGATTGGTTAATTATAAAACGGCCTGTGTTTCGGACAACCCCCCCATTCATGTAACAATGGTGGCATTTTCTGACCAAACAAAAACCACAGAAGATAGAATTTTAGGTACATTCAAGTTTACGACAACTTCTACCAAGCCCTCCATCACCGTCCTCTCACCGAATGGAGGGGAAGCATGGCAATTAAGAAACACTCACACCATTCTTTGGACTCCATACGACCCACAAAGAGGTGTCAATCCAGCGATAACCGCCGTCGAAGCTTTTGTGGAGAAACAGGTAAATGGCGTTTTCGTACCAGTTGGTAAAGTTGTTCCTTCAGGCAAAGCCTCCATCCATTGGGACGGAGATATCAATTCGTACGGAACGTACCCGGAACCAGGCGAATATTACATTCGCATTCAGAACAATCTTACTGGTGCTTCTGACAGAAGTGATAAACCATTCAAGTTGGTTGCGCACGGAACTATCACTGCGGACTTAAAGGTGAATGGCTCGGACAATGAAATAACCGCTATCCCAGCAGGTGGTGCTGATTATAAGATAAGCTGGACATCAAACGCGGAGAGTTGTAGTTTCAACAACGGCACTACAGACTATAGTTCCGGTACGCTCCAAAATCTACCCTCAAGCGGAGAGCGCACAGTTCGTCTTTACCCGAACACATCCGGTTACGATACCTACCTATCAATCTCCTGTATTTCG
>VMFH01000069.1 GCA_007375925.1 Parcubacteria group bacterium Gr01-1014_72
ATCGAGGGGCTCGGGAGTGTGGTAACCGGACGCATTGATCGCGGAAAGAGTAAGGTAGGAGAGGAAATAGAGATTGTCGGCATCAAGCCCACCACGAAGACCACGGTGACGGGTATTGAGATGTTCAACAAGTCGCTTGACGAGGGAATGGCCGGCGACAACGCCGGGGTGCTTCTGCGCGGCACGAAAAAGGAAGACGTGCACCGCGGGCAGGTGCTCGCGAAGTCGGGTTCGGTGACGCCGCATACGGAGTTTGAGGCGGAGGTGTATATCTTGAAGAAAGAGGAGGGCGGGCGTCACACGCCGTTCTTCACGGGCTACAAACCGCAGTTCTACATTCGCACGACGGATGTGACGGGCGAGGTGACGCTCCCCGAGAAAGTTGAGATGGTGATGCCGGGCGACACGGTGACCTTCAAGGTGAAGCTCGTCGCGCCCGTTGCCCTTGAGGAGAAGCAGCGTTTCGCCATTCGCGAGGGTGGCAAGACCGTCGGGGCGGGTGTTGTCACGAAGATCAATGTCTAGTACTGCACCGAAAAAGCCGGCCGTGAAGACGGTGAAGAAAAAGGCGGCTACAGCGCGCGGTTCACGAAGCGCGACAAAGAAGTCTGCCCCGAAGGTTGAGCTGCCGGCGAAACTACGCATCCGCGTCCGCGCCTATGAGCATCGGATTTTGGACGTGTCAGTGAAGCAGATTATTGACACGGCGGCACGGCACGACGCCATCATTTTGGGGCCGGTGCCGCTCCCGACGGAGATCAAGAAGTACACGGTGAACCGCTCGCCCTTCATCTACAAAAATGCGCGAGAACAATTTGAGATGCGGGTGCACAAACGGCTCGTTGATATTATCGGACCGTCGCCGAAGGTTATTGAGGCACTCACGAATCTTTCGTTGCCGAGCGGGGTGAACATTGATGTGAAGATGTTGTAAGATTACGCACAATAATTATCGGAAAGAACACGGATAAAGCCCGCCAGCGCGGGCTTTTCCTATGCTCGGCTCACCACTGTCAAGAGTCCCGCTAAGGCGGGATCGTTGACAGACCAGCTGGCTCGCCTCCGCAATGTTTTTCCGATAATTATTGTGCGTAATTGGTATGGAGAGGTGGAAAGAAAAACCGCCTCCGCAATGCTCCCAAAAAGAATTCGTCCTCGCTTGGTGCGGGGGAAAGAGAAGGAAGCTCGCCTCCGCAATGTTTTCACCGCGCTCCTGTATGAGTCCTGTGGGGTGGTGGAGTGGGGGGAGGGGTGTCAAGGGCGCTTTACTTTTTTGCGGACGTCTGCTACGTTACTAGGACGAAATGAGCCGCGGGCTCTTTTTGTTTCCACTGCTCGCAGACTCGTGAAGAAAATATATGAAGTTCATGCTGGGTACAAAATCGCATATGTCGCAGGTGTGGGGTGCGGACGGAAGGGCTGTACCGGTAACGGTGCTCTCTGCGGGACCCCTTGTGGTAACGCAGGTGAAGGACACCGAGAAGGACGGGTACAGCGCGGTGCAGGTTGGTTTCAAGGCACAGAAAAAAGAGCGCCTTTCCAAACCGATTCTAGGACACCTCAAAGAACTTGCTTCGGTGCGACACCTTCGCGAGTTTCGCGGCTTCGCCGCAGATATGCCCCACAAGCGGGGAGATGTGATTGACGCATCGGTGTTTGCGGAAGGGGATGCAGTAACGGTCTCGGCGATTTCCAAAGGCAAGGGGTTCCAGGGTGTTGTGAAGCGGCACGGTTTCCACGGCGGGTCGCGCACGCACGGACAGAAACATTCGGAACGCGAGCCGGGCGCAATCGGCGGCGGCGGACGTGCCGGCGGACGTGTCGCAAAGGGTATGCGGATGGCCGGACGGATGGGGGGCGAGCGGATTACGGTGAAAGGACTTCGCGTCGTCGCGGTTGACTCAAAGCAGAATCTCCTCCTTGTTTCGGGAGCAGTGCCGGGGAGGCGGGGGACACTTGTTGAGATTCGCTCCGCGAACCCAACAAAGTGAAAAATTGAAAATGGAAAGTGTAAAATGACAGTCCAAAATTTAAAATTTTATATTACTTTTTACATTTTTAGATTTTAACTTTACATTTCCTACCGTGGAGGCCACAATTTACAATTCATTGACGGGCAAGGAGGCGGGGACGATCACCCTTCCCGCCGGTGTGTTCGGCGCGCGATGGAATGCCGATCTCGTGCATCGCGCCGTGACTTCACTCCAAAGCTCCCGCCGTAGAGGGACGGCGCATGCGAAAACGCGCGGCGAGGTGTCGGGCGGCGGCCGGAAGCCGTGGCGACAAAAAGGCACGGGGCGCGCGCGGCACGGCTCTATCCGCTCGCCCCTCTGGGTCGGCGGTGGGGTGACGCATGGACCTCGGAATGATAAGGTGTTTGAGCGGAAGGTGAACAAGAAGGAGCGCGCGGCCGCTCTCCGTGCCGTTCTGTCTCGGAAATTCAAGGAGGGAGAAGTGCTCTTTGTGGATGCGATTACCATGCCTCGTGCGAAGACAAGCGACGCCCGAAAAACCCTTCTTCGTCTCGGTTCAATCCCGGGGTTTTCGGCACTCGCGGTGCGCCGGAAGAACGCGTTCATTCTCGCACTTCCGAGCCGCGACGAGGCGGTCATGAGAAGTTTCCGAAATTTTTCAAATGCCTTGGTTGAGGAAGTGCGGAACGTAAATCTTCTGGAACTTCTTTCGCACAAATTTCTTCTTCTCGCGAATCCGCTTGAAGCAGTCGCTCTTCTGGAGAAGCGGGTTTCATAATTTCATAACCACAACGCACTTTCATGGGACTCTTTAGTTCAAAAAAGAAAACGGCGGCGGCACAACAAGAGAGTGGGCACACTCTCTCTCTCAAGGCGCCTGTCTCGTCAGCTTCGTCAGCTTCGTCAGAGTTCGGTATCCTCCTAGCGCCGCGCATTACCGAGAAGGCGACGCTCCTTTCGGCGCGGCGCACGTACGTGTTTGATATTTCGGAGCGTGCGACGAAGCATAGTGTCAGAGAGGCGATTCAGAAACTTTACAACGTGGTTCCTACGGCAGTCCGCACAGTGCCGATTCCGCAGAGACGTGTTCTGACGCGGGGTAAGCGCGGAGCGACAGGGGGCGGGAGGAAGGCCAGGGGGCGGGAGGAAGGCGTATGTAACCCTCAAAGAAGGCGAGAAGATAGAGGTTGTGTAGCTACGAAATACGAACTGATACGAATATACGAAAAAATAAGATGAAATATAAAAATCAAAAATTAGAATTTTTCAAAGACGAGCTCAAGGTTCTTCTCGTAAAATTGCTTTCTGGTAATTACAAGAAAAGCGCAGAAACTATTTTTGACCATTTGGCGCACACGGGTGTTGATACGGATTTGGATAAAACACTGAAGACCAGCCCGACATTTGATGAATTTCTGAAAAACAATTAATTTTACTTCGCTTTTACCTACCAGCTACCAGCTAAAAAGCTACAAGCTACTGCTATGAAATCCTATCGCCCGACAACTCCATCGCGCCGACAGATGACCACCATTCCTTTTCGGGAGCTTCTTTCCGGCGCCGAACCGGCAAAATTTCTCACCAAGGGGTAC
>VMFH01000070.1 GCA_007375925.1 Parcubacteria group bacterium Gr01-1014_72
CTTCGCACATCTTCGCCGTCTGGATGCCGTGCGCCTTCTCGGTCGGGAAACGCATATTGGCGATGTAGTAGATTTTCATGAAAGTGATTGAGCGATTGATTTCACAAGTATCGCTATGTCGTGCGTTTCCACTACATAAGAACGTGCTTCCGCCGCCACTACATCCCTATTCCGCCGCGGTATTGCAAAAAAGGTTTTGAGTTTCTCCGCCAAATCTGCCGAGTCATCCTCCCTGAAAAAACAAGCTGGCGGAAAGCAATCAATGAACGCCTTGCTTGAAACGAGTGGAAGCGCCCCCGAAGCGGCCGCTTCCAAGACTGTTTTGTCGTAATTGCCCGCTGGCGTCAGATTCACGAACACGTCCGCCGATTGGAAAAACCGAACCGCGTCATGATTGGAAACCGCGCTGTGAAGCTCTGCCTTCCCAGCTTCTATAACAGGCCGGAGCGTATTTTTGAGACGCTCGTAATACGCTTTGTCTTCCAACCGCGCGTCTCCGACAACGACCAACCGAAAATCTTCGCCCTGACTATGAAGTAGTCGCGCCGCTTCAACCAAAATATGGACACCTTTTACCGGCGCAATTCTTCCCAGAAAAAGAATTGTTCGCGCCGAGCGAACTGTTGCGTTGGGAGTAAAGAGCGCCGTATCAATCCCTGCTGGCATCCGCACTGCTTTCTCGCTCCTGGCAGACGCGGAGTAGGGCGATGTGTGGAATACCTTGTCCGAAAGCATTATCGCAAGCCGGAGCCGGAAACCTCCCTTCGTGTGGTTGTACCACAGCGCCACTCGTTTTCCCGTCAAGCGCCAAAAAATTGCTCCCAGAATCACATACTCCGGATTCATGTGGACGAACACCGCATCATACTCCCGCCGATTTCGTACTATATATCGTATGAATCGGAGGGCGTACAGAAAACGATTTCCCCCTCGTTCTTTCCCGAGTGAGTCAACGGGCACGCCGACAAGATCAAGATTATGTGCGCCCTTCCGCAGACAAAGCGCGCGAACGGAAAAAGCGCGCGAAAAGGCGCGAAGCCATCCCACAACGAACCCGAGCACCGGACCCCTCTCGTCAACCGCTTGTGTGATAAAAAGGAGTCGCGGCTTGTCTGTGGAAGAAAGTATCATTTCTTTTTACTCCTCACCTTCGCGCCATATACGCCCCTAAGAAGCTCCGCATCCTTCCCGCTCCCGAGGAGAAGCGCGATATTCTTCTTCTCCGCCGCTCTCAAAAGGGCACGACCTGCTGGGTCTTTTACAACGCGCGAATAAAAGGAAGAAAACGCCGCAAAGTCCTTGATGAAACAGTGTCCGCCCGCACCACGCCCTCCGTCAAAAATCGCCTTCCAGTGACTCTTGCCGAGACGCGCGTCTGCGGCCATCGCCTCCGCCACCTCGGCAAACGAGCCGCCGAGTCCTTCCGCCGCATCGTAGAGAATATTGATGAACAAGGTCTTGATGTACAAGAGACAGTTCCCGCCGTACTTCACAAGCTCGGCGTCCCGTGCGCGCATAATTTTCTCAAATGGCGCGCGCGGAAGAATCCGGAGGAGGAGCCGCGCGGCGCGGCGGTGGCGCGGAGAGTCAGACGGCACCCCGATGATGTTTCGCATCGGCTTCGCAACATCCCGCCGCGCATTCGCCTCGGTCAGAAACTCCGGTGAGTTGAGAATAATGATTCTGGGATGCGCTTTCTGCATCGCCTCCGTCGTACCCGGCAAAACTGTTGATTTTATAACCGAACACGCTCTTGCTAGATCGGAAGAGCGTCGTGTAGTTCCCGACATACCCTTGTCCGATGAAACCAATGAGTGATTTCCTCTCCTTCATTTTCCTTTTTGTGCGCATACGTTTATAAACTCAAATCAAAATAGAATTTTTAAATCGCTCCAAATACTCCGCCTCCGTGCGAGCAACTCCGACAGGCAAACGAAATTCTCCCCGTGTTCTCTCTCCTCCTTTCCACTCACCAAACACGGCGAGAATTTTCTCCGAGAGACACGCCGAATCACCCACAGGACACACAAAACCACTTTCTCCGTCCCGAACCACTTCGCGTGCGACACCAACATCGGTTGTTACAATCGGGAGCCCCGCAGCAGATGCTTCCACAAGAGCGAGTCCGTACCCCTCGTAGAGCGAAGTTACGAGAAACGCGTCCGCAGTTTTGTAAAGAGAGGAGACATCGCTCTGCGCTCCCGCGAAAACAACATAAGCCTCTAGCTGTAAACTTTTCGCTGTTAGTCGTAAAGATGAGAGGAGCGGACCGTCACCAATAATAACAAGGCCTGTACGTGGATACTTCGCCGCGACCTTTTGTATAACCTTGAGCGCAAGCGGAATGTTCTTCTCCGGAGCGAGGCGCGCGACCATGAGAATAATGCGGTCAAATTGCGGATACTTTTTGTGAAGGCGGAAGAAGAAAGCGGGCGAGCAAAGTGCGGAAACGGTTGCGAAGTGAGTGCCTTGCGAAATATGGACTCAAAAAATCAGTGTGAATTTGAAGATGCAATCGTGCGCCCGTTAAACGCGAAATAATCCACGCAATTAAACCAAGTTCAAACGGATTTTGCGCCGTAACCACCCATCTTGAAACTTGAAACTTGAAACTTGAAACAGAGGAAATTATTTTTTTACCGAGGTGTATTGTCTTGAGAAACACCCCCACTTTTGTACTCGTATTAAGGGGGTATACCCATGCGTTTTTTGATATTTGTATTTTGATATTTAGATTTGTTTCGGATTTAGGATTTTGGATTTTTGATCTTTTTGTAAAAACAATGATATGCAGTTCTTCAAACAGCCCCGCATACGCGCGGTGCCGCTCCCACGAGGCGCTCCCCTCGCGAAGTATCTCCGCATCGGATGACACCATGAGAACGTTCATAGGTTTTTCTTAATCGCTACAATTTCCCTGCAAATCTCCTCCCAGGAGTGGCGGAAGAGGAAGGCGCGGATTTTGGCCTGTTGCGCAGCATAATTTTTCTCATCCGAGAGCCAGATGATTTTTTCGGCGATGTCATCAAGCGATTCTGGGTCAACGAAAAGTGCAATGTCCTTGAGACGCTCGCGGAAACCCGTCTCCCGCGTCAGAATGAACGGCTTCTCGCACCGAATGGCGTCCAAAATAGTATTGGGCGACACGTCTCCTAAGGTCGCGATAATGACTGCGTACGAGCGACGGATTTTCTCAAGAAAATTGTCGGGCGTTATTATCTCGTCATCGTACCCCACTTCCACTCCCGCCGCCCGCACCTTCTCAAACGCCTTTTTGACGCGCTCGGCATTCTTCCACTTCAAGAGACGCGCTCCCATAAGAAAAACCTTGCGCGCGGGAGGGAGCGCGCCGAGCCGCTCGCCGTAGTAATTCTCAACAATGTAGCAACGCGCGGGTGCCAAACGATATGGTGCGAGAAAGAGGTCTCTCTGCCACGCGGTGCTGAACACAACTGCCGATGCGTTCCGAAACGCCCATCCTGCAAGCCGAAACACAAGCTTCTCTTTTGAGTTTAACTTCCCCATTCTCGTTTGATAGAAATCGCGAAGGAGCACGAGATCGCCCGTTCGCTCCACATACCACTCCCAAAGAAAGTCTCCGCCGGTGCGAATTATCGTCGGAACGCGAAAGAGTTTCCCTGCAAAAACCGCCGGCACTGCCGCGCTGAAAGTATCGGGAATAAAAATAAAATTCGCCCGAAAGACGCTTGGGATGAGCCGCGCGAAAAAGACGAGGTGACGAACCCCTGTCGGCAACCACCGGAGAGCCCGAAAATGGTGCGCCGACACTTCATGTCCCTCTCGCCACCACACCCCCTCCGTCCCCTTCGCGAACTGCGCGGGACCGCCAATGTCGGGCGGATAGATGCCTGTTGCAATGACGATTTTCATACCAGTAACACTATATCAACGAAGAAGTTTGCGAAAGACATTGACCATCTGCTCGGCAACTATTCCCCACCCATACTTTTTCGCACACTCTTTTCCCCCCGCGACAAGGCGCGCGCGAAGCGCGCTATCGCCAATAAGGCGCTTTACGGCCGTCGCGATTGTTTCTGGTTTTTGCGGCTCGCAGAAAAGGCCTGTAATGCCGTCCTTGAGAAAATCGGGAATACCGCCGACGGGGGTCGCGATAACAGGGAGCCTCCGCATTCTTCGGGACCAACCGCGATGTTGTCACCACCACCACATCGTCTTTTCCATACCCCAACTCACCTCTTATCCTCTCCCTTTCCTCAACTTTCAACTTTTCACTTTCAACTTTAAACTTCTGCACGTCTACCCCATTCGGCACCACGCAAACACGCCTTGCTCCCATCTCCCGCGCCCAATCGGCCAAGTACTCTGAAATCGTCTGCACAACGTCTGCACGGCGAAAGATTGCCTTCCAGATTGGGTACAGAAACGGATAGAAAATACCCATTTTCTTTGCCGGATAGCTCCGGTCGTCGCCCTCTTGGAGCGTCAGAAGAAACGGCACATAGGGATGCAGGAGCTTGAAAAAGAGCGCGGCGAAGCCGGCGCGGTTCGCCATGATGGACCACGCTGCTTCGTAGTGATGCTCGCGGTGAAGAGTTGCGGCGCGAAGCGCCGCGGCAAACGGAAAGAAGAGCTTCGCAAGCGGGAGCGGAATGAAGCTCGGCACAACGCGATGAATGAAAATGTTCCCAACACGTTCACGCTTCATCTGCCCGAGGCGAAGCGTTACCATATCAAACGCATACGTGCCTCCAAGCCGGTCGGTAATTTCTTTCACAGCAATCTCCGCCCCGCCGATGAAGCGGGGATGGTAGGTAAGAGAAATGATGAGAATTTTTATTCCGGCGAGCGAGGAGCGCCGCGCAAACGTCTTCGTTTGCATGGCGTCCGAGCGAAGACGGAACAAAGGTTGAATGCCCCGCGGCTTCGCCGCGGGAAAGAACGAGCGAAGCGAGTTCCAACAATACCTCGGGGCAAGCCCCGAGGAACCTTTATGGGCCCTTCCTGCGTGACCATGTTGATCATGTGTGTTCATTGGTCCTCAAGAATACGAATGTCCTCCCCCTCATCCGCGATTTCCTCTTTCGCCGCCTCACTTCGCTTAAGGAGGACGTATACGGCAGCGCCAAGGAGAGTAATGGCAAGTGCCGCACCGACATAAAGAGGCGTCGCCCCGCTGCCACGAGACGCCTCCCCGAGAGCGCCCGTCCCAATGGTAACCTCCGCAGGAAGAGAAACCTCACTCCCCTTCTCAACTGCTCGCGTCGCGGCGGCAGTCTGGGGAAGATTGGAAACTCGCGGCAAAACAGCGGAGGGAGGCGCTCCAGATGGATGGGCGACTGCCGGGGACGGCGGAGACGTCTGCTCCGGCGAATCGGTATCGGGATTGGGGTTGGGGTTGGCAGAGGGCATTGTGACGAAAACACCCGCCCGCTTGAAGCGCGCGGCTTCCATCCCATTCGGATACAGGAGCCGCGCGGTTTCTTCCGTCGGCGAAAGAGCGGTGTGCACCGCGGCAAACGTAATTGAACTCTTTGGAAGAAGCAGGGTGTTTTTCGGAATTGTAAAAAAAGATGCTCCGTCGGAGAGCCGCCAGAATGAGAGGTCAAGTTCGTGCGAAGAGCGGTTCTCAATCACAACTCCTCCGCGCGGCGCGCTCGTGACGCCGGAAAGTGCGATGTCGGGCGCGAGCGCGTTCACCACAAGACGACTGGGCGCGACGTATTCGGCGGAGGAGGCCTCCAGGATGACAATGTAACGTCCCGGGTAAAGAAAGGCGTGGAAGACCTGCTTCCCTTCCGCGCGCGACCCGTCGCCAAAGACCCACAAAAATCGCGCGCCTTGAATTGGTTTCTTCTCAAGACCAAACGCCTCGCCGGTGAATAATGCGTCCGCACCGACAGTAGCCGAGGCTGGACCGTACGCACGCGCAGTAATTCCCTGCGCTCCCAGGGGCACACCGCCTCCGGAAGGAGGGCTGTTCTGTGGCGGAGTCTCTCCTGCAGGCGCCGCGGGAGTTGTGGAAGCGTCTCCCGCATCCGTATTTCCACCTCCCGCTTCGGGAGGTGGGGATTCTGTATTGACACTTCCCGGGCTTGCCTGCTTCGCCTGAAATGTTTCTCCCGCGCGATGAAGCGAGAGTCCGTCGCCGGCAGCGCCTGACAAAGAGCTGTACGAAACGGAGTCAACAAGCTCGTCTCCATTTTTGAGCGCGAGCGCCTCACCCTCATTTGAGAGCGAGAAAGTGCTGTCAAACAAAGTGCCCGCAAATGCCGGCCAGTCAAGCAAAAACTTCTCCGAGTTATCAGCGATGACCGCAACGCCGTGGACGGGCAGAACCGGCTCCCCCTTTGTGATCGTCAACCCGTGATTCGTGTTGCCCTCAAAAAATTTCCACCCGCCGACGTCAATGGCGGAGCCGGAACGATTTTCAATCTCAATCCACTCCCGTCCCGTATCGGCCCCGGAAAGGTCATACATCACTTCGCTCACGAGAACACTCTCCGCGGCCACAAACGCGGGAGACAAGAGGAGGAGGAAAAGTAGGGCGATGGTCCGCATACACACGCCTTACGCCCGTCTTCTATCTTCCGGAACCGAGAGCACACTCCGGAGTACCGCCTCGGGCACCTCGGGGGGAGCAGGCGGAGGGTACGCACCGCTCCCCGCCCCCTTATCTGGCTTGTTTGGCAGAGCGCTTTTCTGTTTTAGGGACTCTGCCGCGGTCGCATCTCTTTTCTCGCCGGACGGTGCGCTCTCTTTTTCTTTTCGCGCGGCAGTTGCGGCAGTTGCGGCAGTTCCTGGAACGCCTCCTCCACTCGCCGCGAGGAGTGCGGCGAGAGCGCTCCGGAGCTCCTCGGTATGCTTCGGACGATCCGCCTCTTTCTTATCAGGAACCTTCGCCGGGCGCGGCGTTTCGCTCGGCGCTTGCGCCGAGAGCGGCATGGAATGAGGCTCTTTGGAAGGACCAGCTGTACGAATCTCACGGCGGGGCGCCGCATGTTCCTCCTTCCCCAAATCACCCCTTTCGCTTCTTACTGAAGCTGAGGGAACTCCCTGTGCGGGAGGCGCATACGCCGCCCGGGGAGTGTGGCTCGTGTACCGAGGAGGGTTGCCTTGGCG
>VMFH01000071.1 GCA_007375925.1 Parcubacteria group bacterium Gr01-1014_72
TGGTAAATTCATTCAGTGTTCCCATTCTTCCGCAAATGGTGATGACCGCATCGGTAGAGCGCACCAAGAGCAGATTCCTCCCCGAATAGTCAAAGCCCGTGTACATGATGAGGTCGAAGTAGTCCGTCGGAAGCTTGTACGTCTTGATGTGCGCCACCTCGGAAGCGGCCGGGGAAATGCCGACGGAGATCCCGCCCTCTTCTTTCGCGCCTTTCGCCGCCCAGTACGGGATGCCGGATGTGGCGCCCGTCACCAGCACCGCGTTCTGGCGCACGATCTCGCGCCCCATCTCCTCGGCAAGCGCAAAGGCGTTCTCGGAGCAGTGCGACGACTCCGCCGCGCCCGACACGCAAATCTTGTATTTTAGGGACGATACTGTTTTTTCCATGCGCTTAGTATATCATATTTTTACTCAAGCTCAAACGCATCGCCGACCTTGACGATTTTCTTGAGGAGCTCCACCGCAAGGGAATTTACATAATCGGACGGATTTCGGTTTTTCAAGACTCTTTCCTTGTCGGCAAACGTCCAGCGTGGGCGGTGAAGCGTGAGAGTGACAAGACGGTGGTCTGGAAGGACTATAAAGGCGTACAATGGCTTGATGCGGGAAATCACGAGGTGTGGGAGTACATCGTACGTCTTGCGAAGGAGTCGTACACGCGCGGTTTTGATGAGCTCAATTTTGATTACATCCGCTTTCCCTCGGACGGCAATATGAATGACATTTTCTATCCCATGAGCGAGGGGCGGGTGAAGGCGGAGGTGATCCGAGAGTTTTTCTCCTACCTTCGCGAGAGTCTCGCCGGAACGAGTGCTATCCTTTCGGCGGATTTATTCGGCATGACGACGACGAACAAGGACGACCTCAATATTGGGCAGATTTTGGAGTATGCACTTCCGTACTTTGATTATATTTCGCCGATGGTGTACCCGTCGCACTACCCGGCGACCTTTCTCGGATTCGCGAATCCGGCGGCGAATCCCTATGAGGTGGTCAAGTACTCTATGGACGAGGCGTACCGGCGCGCCTCCACGACGCCACTGAAACTCCGTCCATGGCTTCAGGATTTTGACATTGGTGCCGATTACGATGCGGAAAAAGTGCGGGCGCAGATGAAGGCCGTGTATGATGCAGGCCTTACAAGCTGGATGCTCTGGGCGCCCTCAAACCGCTACACGAAGGATGCACTTCTTCCCGAGTAGAGTATGCGGGTGTGCATAAACTAACTTGACCTTCCCTGTAATAGGTGTATGCTCATTCTTGGTATGCGCGGGGAGGTTATGACCTTTGCCGTGCGCAGTACAAAATCCACAGTACAGCAGGTTTTATGCTAAAAACGACAGCAGTACAGAATGTTGCAGTAAAAAGGGTTGAAATTCCTTCAGGGGTGCCGTTTGACCCCGGGATTGTTCCCGAAGAGGCGTGGGAGCGCATCACTGCGACAGTTTCCACCGTTCGTCACGGAGACATTCCCGATAAGGGAGGAAATGTCTCCGTCAATAACCCTCCTCTCCCTGCGAATGTGCACCCCGTGGTGTTCAGCGCATGTCGAGCTGAGGGTGTTGATCTCAGGATTGTTTAAGGGCAAAGTTGCTCGTCGTTCATAGGATCCCTGTCGGCTTCGTGCTGCGGGGATTCTTTGCGTGTACAGACCCCTCTCACTTTTGTGGTACGATACAGACACACTCCCCCCCCCTTTTCTCTATGGCTGAAACTGACAACAAAATCACCTATTTTGGCGAGACCGACGCGCGAAATAAGCGCACTCCGTTCGGCATCAAGGCGCGGGACCGCTCGCGCCATCTGTACGTTATCGGCAAGACGGGCATGGGGAAGTCCACACTTCTTGAGAATCTCGCCATACAGGACATTCAGAATGGCGAGGGACTTGCCTTCATTGATCCACACGGCAAGTCTGCAGAGCTCCTCCTTGACTACATTCCTCATGAGCGTATCAGAGACGTCCTCTACTTCGCGCCCTTTGATATGGAGTACCCGATATCTTTCAACGTAATGGAGGATGTCGGGTACGACAAGCGCTTCCTCGTCGTCTCCGGCCTCATGTCCACCTTTGAGAAGATTTGGGAGGATGCGTGGAGCGCGCGCATGGCGTACATTCTCCAGAACACGCTCCTTGCGCTCCTTGAGTATCCGAACGCGACCTTGCTTGGCGTCAACCGAATGCTTGCCGATAAGGAGTACCGCAAGCTTGTTGTCGCGAACATTTCTGACCCCGCGGTGAAAGCATTTTGGACGGACGAATTTGCGAAGTACACCGACCGCTTCGCCGCCGAGGCGACGCCGGCCATTCAAAACAAAGTCGGCCAGTTCACCTCAAACCCTCTCATTAGAAACATCATCGGCCAACCGAAGTCCACCTTTGACCTCCGGAAGATGATTGACGGCAAGAAGATTCTCATCGTGAACCTCTCCAAAGGGCGGGTCGGCGAGAACAACGCGAATCTTTTGGGAAGCATGATGATCACGAAGCTCTACCTTGCCGCAATGTCGCGCGCGGACGCATCAGAATCCGCCATGGACAAGCTCCCGTCATTCTACATTCACGTTGACGAGTTTCAGTCCTTTGCGAACAAGAGCTTTGCCGACATCCTCTCTGAGGCACGCAAGTACAAGCTCTCGCTTACGATTGCGCATCAGTACATTGAGCAGGTGGAGGAAGAGGTGCGCGCGGCGGTCTTTGGGAACGTGGGCACCATGTTGACGTTTCGCGTCGGCGCCTTTGACGCGGAAGTTTTGGAGAAAGAGTTCGCGCCGCAGTTCACCGCCGAGGACCTCGTGAACCTCGGGATCTATCAGGTGTACCTCAAGCTCATGATAGACGGGGTCGGGTCGCAGCCGTTTTCCGCCCGCACGCTTCCGCCCATCAAGAAGCCGGATATTTCTTTTAAGAATGAGATTCTGGAGGCCTCACGGACGACGTTTGCCCGCCCGCGTGCCGTGGTAGAGGCGGAGGTTCGTACGTGGCACGAGCCCATCAAAGTCGTGCCAAAAGGGGAGGTTCGGAAAGACGCGCGGAGCATGGGTACGCCCTCTGACGAG
>VMFH01000003.1 GCA_007375925.1 Parcubacteria group bacterium Gr01-1014_72
TCCTTGGACCTTTCCTACCACGATCTCAATCCCGATAGGGGACTATACTACCACTTACGACAACGTGGGGAAGTGGCGAGGATTGTGAGCGACGAATTCATCGCGTATGCCACGGAACACCCTCCGTCAGACACTCGCGCACACGCGCGAGGGATGATTGTTCGAGCGCTCAAGAATAATGGCAGTGGTTCTCGGCACGTTGTTCCTGGAATCTGGGGCAAAATTATCATCGCGCCTGGGACGCAGGCACCCGACCGCAGTGGTTCTCCTTCTAAAATAAACTGTGTTGAGGAATCAGTACCGGACCCGCGACGTTCCTACGCCGATCTTATTGACAAACTTCTCGCGAGAGCGGATAGATGACGCGGCAGGACTTGGCAGTCTACACCGGAGTGTTACCGACACTCCGGTTTTTTGTTGCGCCAGTCACTTACAGGCAACAATTTTCTGGAAAGGTTCGTCCGAATATCGTGCTATACTTTGCGTAAGGCCCATGAGCGAAAAAGAGTGGGTGTAAAAATTACGAAAAAAGGTTTGTCGATATACAGGTGTGTCCCAAATTCACAACATTCTAACATTCTGCAGAATGTTAGAATGTTCTAGTTACTATGGGTATTTTAGTCCCCGTTGGTTACTTTTCTCACTAATCACCTTAAAATATGAGAAAATTTTTGATTGGAAGATTGAATTGTGAGTGACAAGGGAGCTATGATTATCGGGATTAGGAAAAAGCAAAGATCCATAATGCCCAGAAACCGCTATAAAGCTCGCTCCGAGGTGTGGCTTTACCCAGGACAGACCCCTTGGCATTTTGTAACGCTTCCGGAAAGGCAATCAGAAGTCATCAAAAAAACATTCGGAGCGCGTGCCAAAGGATGGGGGTCACTTCCGGTGAAAGTCACTATTGGCACAACAAGTTGGCGAACATCTATTTTCCCCGACAAAAAATCAGGGACCTATCTCTTACCACTTAAGTCCGAGGTTCGGAAGAAGGAACATATTTATAGAGGGGACAGCATTTGGTATGTCATAGAGGTGCAGTCGTGACGCGTTTCAGGTAATAATTCTCGCTGTCGCAGCCTTATCAAACGCACAATCGCTCGGCCGAGGCCGAGCGATTGTGCGTTTGAAATGCCAAAAGCCCTACATCGGCATCGCGGTGCTTCCTGACGAACACATCTTGCAGTCTTTCTTGTGGGTGAAGAGCACAACGACTGCCGAGAGGCCGACCAAGATATAAACGAGCTTCACGACCGCGGGCCAGTTGCCGAGAAGCTTCTCCACAAGGTTCCAGTCGCCGAGGCCGACGAGGAGCCAGTTCAATCCTCCGACGACGAGGAGGATGAGCGTTACCATATGAAGTCCTTTCATTGTTTTGATTAAAGAGGACGTTGGTTTATAACGGACCTTTCGCGAACTAAGTATACACCACTGTCAAACGAAATATCCCTCCCTGCAGTGGAAAACTCACAGTGCTGGAAACACCAAGGCGTAAGGCCTTTTCCATCGGGTCCCTCACCGCCTTGACAGGAAAGTATGTGGGTGATAGAATATACGTTATCAAATCAGGGCTGTGGAGGGACACATCGTCGAGTCTTGTTTCAGAGCATTCTGCATTTGAGGTTTACCAGAGTAGTTTTTGACACCTATGCAAGAAGGAACCATTGCACGCCTTACTGACCGAGGGTTCGGTTTCATTGCGCGTGCGGGGGAAACGAAAGACTTGTTCTTTCACTCCAACGAGCTCAAGAACGTCCAGTTCAGCGAGCTCAAAGAGGGTGACAAGGTGACGTTTGAAGTCGCCGAGGGTCCGAAGGGCCCGAATGCGGTCAACGTTAACCGCGCCTAACCCAGAGAAAAACCGTTCCGTCCCGCTCCGCCAGTTGGCGGACAGCGGGACGGGGCGGTTTTTCGTTGGCGTACTTTCTTCGGGAGTGGTAGAATGAACGAACGTAATCGCACACGCCAATGCGTCTTTCTCTCAAGGGAACTCAACTCTCTATAACGCCCGCGATTCGGGAGTACCTGGAGAAACGCCTCGCGGCGCTCGCGCGGCACATTAATCTTGAAGACTCGGCGGTTCTCCTCCAGGTAGAGCTCGGGCGCACCACGCGGCACCACCACACAGGAGATGTTTTCCGCGCGGAAATCAATCTCTACCGCGGCAAGGAAAGCTTCCGCGCGGAGGCCGAGGCGCAAGACCTCTACGCAGCGATTGATGAGGTGCGGGATGAGATTATCCGCGAGGTGACGGGGAGCAAGGAGAAGCGGCTCTCGCTCCTGCGGCGAGGCGGACAAAAGGTGAAGGATATTCTCCGCGGCCTGTACCGCCTCGGCAGAAAGTAGCCGCCGAAACACTATGTTTAACCCCCGACGAAAACTTCCGCCGGTCATTTCCGCGATTGCGCTCATCGCCATTTCCGCATGGACAGGGTTCCTGTTCAACCTTGTTGAGAAGAGTGGGGCTGTCGTTTTCGTGTGGGCCGGCCGCACGAGCGAGGCGGTTTTGGAAGGGGAGCGGCCGGCAGGAGAGAGGACATTACAAAATAAGAGGGCGGAGCAAAACACTATGGAGACGAAAACGGCGGGCGGCGAGGCGCAGGCGAAAAAGGGCGTGGCGGTAGAGATAACGACAAGCAAGGGCGTGATTCGGCTCCAACTTTTCCCCGAGAAAGCGCCTGCAACAGTTGAGAATTTTTTGAAGCTCGCGCGGGCGGGCTTTTACAACGGCACGAAGTTTCACCGCGTCATCAGGGGGTTCATGATTCAGGGCGGCGACCCTCTGACGAAAGATGACGCGCAAAAAATGCGGTGGGGGACGGGCGGACCCGGGTACTCGTTCAAAGATGAAATCAATGATGAGAAAATTGTACGGGGTGTGCTCGCGATGGCAAATGCGGGACCAAACACAAACGGCAGTCAGTTCTTCATCGTCTCCGCGCCCGCGACGTCGTGGCTTGACGGCAGACATATGGTGTTCGGTAGGGTGGTGGGGGGGATGGAGATAGTTGACTTGATTGAGAGCGTTGCGACCGATGAAAGCGACCGTCCAAAGATAGGTGTTGTCGTAGAAGGAGTGCGCATATCCCCCTAGCCCGGAGCCCTCTGTGAGGGAGTTGACAGAAATAGTGGGTATGCTATAATAAGGGGTACACGATTCGGAAGTCGTGGTCGTACCTTTCGTCGTAGGAGCATAATTTCAAACCCGCCTAACTTTTCAAAAAAGTTAGGTGGGGGAAAGGGCCACCATGGAGCCGTATGTCATGGAGGCCTTTGATAAACGGTGGAAGCACGAGTTGGGATTCGCTTCGGCGAACGCTCGGTTCCCATCGGTTGCAAAGGCCGGAGGGGCATTTGGCGCGCTGAAAGGCGATCGCCTGCCCCTCAAGCAATTCGGGTAATAAAAGGGGTAAATCCCCGTGCTGGGAGAAATCCAGCAAAAGGGCGGAGTGCTATCTTACGTGAGCTCCGCCCTTTTTCTTTTCCATCTTCCACTTCTCCCGTTGTGTGCTATTCTTTCTTCAGAAAGGAGGTTCTATGAAATTTGTAAAGTTTTGCAAGCCATCTCAGTGGACGCACGAGTTTCAGAAGAGGATTCACGCGCAAGTGGCAGAGCATGGATTCCTTGCGAAAAACGAGGTTGCGAGTCCGCTCGCTTCATCAATACCAAATGAGATTCCGGAAGGAAGTTCGCACGAACCCGACCTCTATACATATATGACAAGAGGTAGGAAAAGGGCAAAGGTGCTGACACGGAAGGAGGAGAACACACTCACTCTGCGCATTGCGGAAGGAGACGACGCGGCATTTATGGAGTTTGTAGAGCGCAATATCGGTCTCGTTGTCGCCATCGCGAATGGTTGCCAAGGATTCGGACTTGACCTTCCCGATCTCATTCAGGAAGGGGTGCTCGGTCTCATGCGGGCAGTCAAACGCTTTAGGCCGAACGAGCACGGAACTAAATTCTCTACATACGGGGCATGGTGGATTCGGCAATCAATCATGCGCGCGATCGCAAACTATGCGAAAGATATACGGCTTCCCGTTTATAAACAAGCGCTCCTCTTACGATTCTCGAGGGCTTATGATGAGCTGTTTGCGCGTCAGGATGGGGAAGTGAGGGACGCCGACCTCGGACGGGCTCTTACACTTTCGCCAGAGAAGATAACTGCTCTTAAAGAACTTCTCGAACTGCGAAAACCTCTCCGCCTTGACGCTCCTCTCGGGGATGGTTCCACTATTGGCGGCGGTTCGTATGTTAAAGATGTAGTCCCCGATGTGACAGCCGAGGACCCTTCCAATGCCTTTGATGTCCATCAGTTGGAATCCCGCATCGGCCATGTCCTGCAATCGCTTTCAGAAATCGAACGCGCCATCATTAAGGCGCGCTTCGGTCTCTTTGGGACCGATGAGATGACTCTTGAAGCACTCGCACGGCGCTATGGCGTTTCGCGCGAGCGAATTCGCCAGATTGAGGGCAAGGCATTGCGCACACTCCGCCATCCAAAACGGAAACGCTATCTTTCGGAGTTTGGATTTGACCGAGAGAGTACGTGTGATGGAAGTGTGATGGGCGGAACAGCGGAACTTCCCGTCTCTCTATGCTGCCTTCCCGCGGGTCTTTCTTCCGCGCGTCTCTTTATGGACGCTGTTGCGCAGTTTTTCTCCGTTACATACTCTGACATCAGACTGAGTTCACCGAGACCTCGTCCGCGGCGAGTGCGAATGATTACCGCGCACATTCTCACCCGGGATGGTAACTTTTCCCGGAAACAGGTGGCGGCAATTCTTTCCACCACAACGGTAACCGCCAGTAAGTACCTGCGAGTGGTTTCCAATTCATTTACCAATGGAAATGAGTACGCGGCCGATATTGCAGGTATTCGCGCACTTCTGCAAAAGCCGATGTAGGCGAATCAACGAACCTCCACAAGTGTGGAGGTTTTTTAATTGTCGCGGGAAACTCCGCACGCTAGTGCGGGGAAGAGATTTTGTGTCAACGGAGGAAGTCTTTATACTCCACCGCGCGACGCCCTTCAGGCACCACTTTCTCCAGAATAAGGTTGCCCTCAATGAGGCGGGCAGTGATGATTGTGACACGCACCTTCTTTCCGCCTCTGTGCGCGTAGAAGTATGTGCCCGGCCATCCCGCGTAGGCACGGAATTTTCTGAAATTCTTTAACCCGTCATCTGCAAGATCAATGACCCCGTCCTCTTTTGACAGGAGTCGCGTGAGAGTCGCGGCGCTGTCGTTCTGCGCCTTGGGCAGAATATTCCCCGCGAACCATTCGGGAAGTGTTTTTACAAGAAGTGTTCCCCCTGTGACCGCGAGACGCGCCTCCAGCTCCGTCTTTGTCTCGGTGAAGATGTCAAATGCTATTTTTTCCTGTGCGAGAATCGGTCCGTGATCAACCTTCTCGTCCATCTTGATAATACTGACCCCCGTTTCCGTCTCGCCATTGAGGATAACTCCTTCAATCGGCGTTGCGCCGCGGTACTTCGGAAGGAGGGATGGGTGGACATTCAGCGCGCCCTTTTCCGGAATATTCAAAAGAGATGCCGGAATAATTTTTCCGTAGGAGGCGACGATGAATAGCGTGTAGCGTGTAGCGTGTAGCGTGTAAGAAAAATCAGCATCAAGTTTTTCGGGGGTAAGGACGGGGATGCTTCGCGCGAGTGCCCATTCTTTTACGGGAGTAGGAGAAAGCGCGAGGCCGCGGCCTTTCGGGCGGTCTGGGACGGTGACAACCTGCGCGGGCAGAAAGCCGGCCTTCTCAAGTTCAGCGAGAACGCCAATTGAGAAATTATCGCTCCCGAAAAAAACAAAATTAATTCTTTGTGTTCGGTGTTTCATGATCTGTGCTCTGTGATGTATGCTCCGTGTCCTGCGGCAGTATCTCCTGAACATCAGTCGCCTTGTCAATAAAAAGAACGCCGTCAAGGTGGTCAGCTTCATGTTGGAAAATCTGAGCGAGGATGCCGGAAGAGCCGCGCGTGAAGCGTTTGCCTGTTTCGTCGTATGCTACGATCGTCGCGCGCTTCGCGCGCCGGACTTTCCCGTAGAACCATCGTACCGACAGACACCCTTCCTCAAGTAGTGCCTGCTCGCGGGAACGCTTCGTAATGACGGGATTGATGAAAACGAGATAGCGGTCGTCCTGTCGCCGCCTCTCCATTTTTGCGCGACGTTCTAAAACATCTTCCGACAGGGAAAGCGCCGGTTCCCAAACGATGAAAACCCGAAGCGATACTCCGATCTGCGGAGCGGCAATTGCGACTCCGTCAGACTCTCCCGCGAGAGCCTCTCGCATGCGTGTTAGTGTGTCCGTGAGTTTTTTCCCTCCAATATCGGGAAGGTGCACCTCGCGCGCCTTCTTACGGAGGATGGGGGTATTTTTTTGTACGATGAGAGTCATGGGTTCAATAGTATCAATTTTTTGCTTTTTGTCCCGTTCCACAAAAAAGTCAGTAGCAATCCGCCGCGGAGGATCACTTTCAAAGAAAAACCCCGACGGAGAAGCCGGGGCGTGGGGAGGAGAAACCTGAATTTCGACAATCCGGCGCAGTTGGTGGGGATATACCGGTTTCGTTCATGTGGCGGTTCAAGTTTCTCGCTCCCCGAAGCGTGAGAAGGATTTCCACAGGCACTTCCACGCTACCACCGTATACCCTATCCCCACTGCTATTTTCTGTCAAGTTATTGTATGCGTCCACCACATATGGCACTCCCCGACTGGTAATGACTTCAATATAAACTGGAATGGCGACACCTGTCCAAGCGCGTAATGTGGACGCTCCCCGTTGTACCACAAAAGCCAGTCAACGAGCGTGTTGTTGAACGCAGAGATGTCATCTCTCATGAGCGCACGGTGATACCGGAGAAACTCCTCATCAAGAGTGCGGTTGAAGCGCTCCACATGCGCGTTCATCTTTGGACTCCGCGGGTAGGTATGGAAATGCGTCAGTTTGTTGCTCTCGCACGCGGTCTCAAAATGGAGCGCGAACTCGCTTCCGTTGTCGGTCTGGAGCGCTTCCGGACATTCAGGAAGTGCGACGAGGCATTTTGTGAGAAAATCAGCGGCGCTTTTTGAACTGTGGTTGGTATAGCAGGCGGCAAAAGCGGTACGCCGTTCGGTATCCACTGCGGTCAAGATATATCGCTTCATGCCGTCTATGAAACGGACCACCGTATCCACTTGAAGCACTCGATACCCCTTGGGACGACGAAGCTTCTTTTTCCGCTTCACAGGGCGCTCGGTGAGGTTTCCAGTCTTCCCTTGGAGGGACAGCCGTACCGGACTCCGTAGCTGTCCCGACTTCTTGAGATCTGTGAGGAGACGGCCAACGGTGGAGACGGAGAGGCGATGTCCGTCTTTGTGCAGAAGAGCGTGGAGCTTTTCTTTGCCGAGACGGGGGTGAATGGTACGGAGCGTGATGACGCGCTCGGTGATGGTGGGAGAAATGCTTCGCTTCCGGCGTCCTTTGGGTGCGGTACTTCCCGCATTCAACCCTTCGAGCTTCCCAAGCGCGTCCCGTAACGCCTTCTGCCACCGGAACAGGGTGCGGGGAGATACACCAAATGCTTCCCGTGTCGCTCCGTTCCCGTAGCGTTCCCAAAACGCCAACACCTTAGCCCGATGCTTTGCTTGCTCGGTAATCATATACCGAAAGCGTAGCACCCTCTCCCACATGGAAATGAATCCCTTGGTACCTTGAAACTTGTTGAAAATCCTCATGGCTCCTCACTTAAGAGGAGTGCCATATGTATCTGAACTTATGCAGTTATTGTAATGTTTTACATATATGTTATTATGATTTTGGGCAGAAGCGCATTGTTATTTGATGGTGAAAGTAAGCCTCTCCTCGTTTTCGGACGAGGAACGATTTTGGTGGAGGAGAGTATGTCGGTTATTTGAGAATTCGGTTTACCTTCATCATTTCCATGAGAGGCGCAATCTTCCCATGGAACAATTTCCTCGTTTGTTAATTCAAACGGGGAGTGCGCGAAGATTGTCTGAATTAGATTGAAGCGTCAACTTATCGCGCACTTAAATTTTCCTCGCCCAATGCGCGGAAAGTGGGGTGGAGAATCTTGCATTCATGTTGAAATTGGGCATACACCACCCCACAGTTCTTTACACTCTTTGTAAGATTTCCTCCCGCTACTAGCGGGATGAAGATGGGAAACAGATGCATGAAATTATTCGAAGTTTTGTTTTGCTTTCCCATCAGTCCCGCACTTTCTAAAAGCATCTCCAGAAAGTGCGGGACCTTCCTCGGAGCGCATTCACAGAGTGCCTTCCGAGGAGGGAGATTTTCAATGTTAAGTGAAAATTCATCTAACCCTCCCAGTGGGAAGTAATTCCCACTGACGATTTTGTTCTTTGAAAATTTTCTGTCCGCGGGTGCGGGTGGAGAAAATGTGCGTGAAGAAAATCTTTCTCAAATTGAAATATCAAATTATCACGCACCGGTATCCTCTGCCGATACAGAGAAACCACACATGACCTCCCGAAGGGAGGAGAAAGACAGTAAGTGAATACCACAACTACCGGAGGCCGTATCATCGGCTTCCAACACCGCAGGAAGAAGACGATGAAAGGTGAGGCCCGACCAACGATCTTTGCAATCAAGGCGGGCGAGGAGGTGAGGCGCTACGAGGCGGAAGACGATCTTGCCGAACTGGACTTTATCCACGGCAAGTTTCCGACCGAGCGGCGCGCAGTTACTGTGGGAGAGAATTTGTCTGGTGTTGAAAAACATCACATCAAATTTCGCGCTCCGAATGACCATGAGACGCTCGAAAACGTGCTCGCCCTGTGGCCGGAAGCATCGCTGGATATTGAGGTGAAGAACCGTGGCAAGAAAAACGAGCGGAAAACACTTCTCGGTATTCCGACGGAAACGGCATCCGCCTTTGATGGCATGCGTCCTGGCGACACCTATCTCGGCATCTTTGGCGGGAGTGGTTTCAATCTCGTGATAGCGCTCATCAGTAGGGCGTCAGAAATAGGTGCACATGTGTTTCTCACCGCGCCGGTCATGCTGAAGCGCTTTCGGGACACCCTGCATCTGGAGAAGGACAGCGACGCAGATTCACTCCTCTCTCTTTTTGCCCAAAACTCCGGCGTGTTCCATGAGATGTTTCCGACTGATGTTGCGACATGGGAAGTGATGCATCAGTGGGACATGACGGAGGATGCGATGGATCAGCGCAAGCGCATGGTACAGCGTGGGGCGGCGCGGGCGCTACACGACGTGTACTGTCGCAATGAGTACGTCGGTAGTCGCCTTGCGGAAGAAGTCCTCAAGGCCAAGATGGGTGACAACACCATTGAGGAGGTCATGAAGTCCGAAAAAGAGGCACAAAGAGCGCTTGAAAGAGCCGTTGAGGGTCACTCGCTCTCCGAACATCTTTTCGGAGATATCAAAGGGTGCGGTCCACGCTTCTTCGGCAAACTCATGTCTGCTGTTCGAGACATTCGCCGTTTTCCAAGGGAAGGAAGAGGAGCATTTCTCCTCTTCTCTGGCTACGCGGCGGTCAAGGGTAATGATGGTCGTCCGACGATTCAGCGCTTTCGGCGCGGTGGTGGCCTCCCGGGCAACCCAGAGATCAAGCAGGCGGTCTGGCTTCTCATAGACATGCAGTTCTCTCGGCAAAAAGATACCCCATGGGGTCTTCGTTTTCGCGAGATCAAAGGAGAGCTCCAAGCGAAACACCCATGTCCGGAGTTGCACTGCCAGACAGAGATTCCGCTTGCGGGGCTTCAGCATGTGTATGACCAGACGACCAAAGAGTGCGTGGTTGAGTTCGGCAAGGGTCGGACTACCGTTTACAAGAACGCGACCATCACAACTCGGGAGGGAAAATCATCTTTGATTGTTCCGCCCGAAGTAATTTCGCTCCCCGAAGGGAAGTGGAAGGTTATGAATGGTCTCTATACGGTTGAGACTCCGACCGGTACTATCTACCGACTCGGTGTGTCACGGTACACCAAAATTCACATCCACAAGATCACCGGCTGGAAGCTGGGGACGGAGTTTATCCTCTACGTCTTCAAACGCTGGTGGGAGTATGTGGACTCACAGGCGGCTACTCGGGGCAGTGTTTCCGAGAAGAAGGCCGCGTAGTTCTTTGGGGGGAGAAGATGGATCTTAATTGAGTTTTTACCTAACCCTCTACAATGGCCCGTTCCGTACTGCGGAACGGGCCTCCTCTTTTCACTACAGGACTCTGTAAGATACAGATCTCACAGACTTGTTTTATCTTATGTGGATGTTATTATGATTTTGGGCAGAAGAACGGTGTTATCTGATCAACAGGATAAGCTCTCTCCTCGTCTTCGGACGAGGAACGATTTTGGTGGAGGAGATATTCATACGATATATTGAGATTTTGGTTAACTTCCACTACTTCCACGGGAGACGCAAGTTTCTCGTGGAATGATTTCCTCGCTCATTCAAACGAGCGAGGAGTGCGCGAAGATTGTCTGAATTAGATTGAAGCCTCAACTTACCGCGCACTTAAATTTTCCTCGCCCAATGCGCGGAAAGTGGGGTGGAGAGGTTCCAAGTCTCTTGAAAGACAAGATAACCACCCCACAGTTCTTTTCATTCTTTGTAAGATTTCATCCCACTACTAGCGGGATGAAGATGGGAAACAGATGCATGAAATTATTCGAAGTTTTGTTTTGCTTTCCCATCAGTCCCGCACTTTCTAAAAGCATCTCTAGAAAGTGCGGGACCTTCCTCGGAGCGCATTCACAGAGTGCCTTCCGAGGAGGGAGAGAAGTGTTCTATTTTAGAAGCCGTTTTTGACTCTCCAGAATTCTTTCCTGTTTTGGTAGGACAGAAAAATGCACTACTTCTGAAGATCGTGATTGTCCTACAACCCCACCGTTTTAGCATGACGGTGGGGTATTTTGTGATTCTTTGTTTGGGAGCTATTGTGTAGAGGAAAAGAGTGAGATTAGAGGAGATCTACTATACAATGGGGGCACAGAACACAGAGCACAGAGCACGGAACATAAAACGGGCACGGGATGCAGAACACCTCAGTAAGCTAAAACGATATATGAAAATTTCTAACGGGATGGAGCATATCGGAGCACATATCCGGACCCGCCGGAGGATTACCGCAAAACAGCGGGCGACCGAGCGGGGCGAGCTCATGGAGTACTTCTGCGAGCAACTCAATCTGTCGCGAATCCATGACGGATTTCGTCCTATCAGTATGGCGCGCATGGGACGGATTTTAGAGGGAATCCCGACGAAGGACCTCTACTACCTGAAGAGTGTGTGCGTGCAGGCTGACGATTTCTCAAAAAAATTTTGGTGGGAGATTGACCCGAAGCGACACGAAAAGGGGACACCCCGTTTCGCCCGCCAAAATTTTATGCGATAAAACTTAGGCGGGCGGGAAGCGAGGCGGTAAGGGGAATTCAGCGGAGAATTTTTATACGCGCGCCGAGTAGGACGAGCCGCTTCACGATGTCTTCGTACCCGCGGTTGATGCTGTAGATGTTTCGGAGCGTTGAGGTGCCCTCGGCGCAAAGCATGCCGATGAGAATGATGGCGGCGGGGCGAAGCGCCGGCGGGCAGATGACCTCAGAAGCACGCAGGGGCGCCCCGCCATTCACGAAGAGGCGGTGGGGGTCGGCCAGAATAGTATCGGCGCCGAGTTTGTCCAACTCCTTGTAGTAGATGGCACGGTTCTCATACACCCAGTCGTGGATGAGCGTCTGTCCCCGGGCCTGTGTTGCAATCACGGCAAAGAAGGGGAGGTTGTCAATATTGAGGCCCGGGTAGGGGCGCGCCTCAATCTTATCGGGGAGCGCGTGGAGTACCGAGGGAAGCGTCGTGATGTCAACGAGGCGAAGCGCGCCGTTTGCACCCCGGTAGACGGGACCCCGCGTGAACCGGAATCCCATTTTTTTGAGTTTGAGGAGTTCCAGCTCCAAAAAATCAATCGGCGCGCGGCGAATGGTGATTCGCGAGCGCGTCACCGCCGCGGCGGCGATGAAGAACATTGCGTCAATCGGGTCCTCGCTCACTTCGTAGCGAATCGTCGCGTGAATATGCGGTACGCCCCGTACCGTGAGTGTGGTCGTGCCGACTCCCTCAATCGTGACGCCGAGAAGGGAGAGGAAAGCGCAGAGCTCTTGCACCTGATAGTTTGCCGAGGCGAATTTGATGACCGTCGTTCCCTTGATGCGGGAGGCGGCGAGAAGCGCGTTTGCTGTCGCGGTGTCGCCCGATTCGTAGAGAACAATCTCTGCCGCCCGCAGGCGCTTCCGTCGGATGTGGTAGCGCGCCGCA
>VMFH01000004.1 GCA_007375925.1 Parcubacteria group bacterium Gr01-1014_72
ATCGCCGCCGGAGAGACGCTTTCCTACGCGGAGGTCGCTCGCCGCGCGGGTAGTGCGCGAGCGGCTCGTGCCGTTGGGGCAATTCTCAAAACAAATTATGACGCCGATATTCCCTGCCATCGCGTCATTCGCTCGGACGGGACTCTTGGTGATTACAACCGCGGCGCAGAACAGAAACACGCGCTTCTCCAACGTGAAGGAGCAATTCGCTCTGCAATTGCCGTATGATTATCTTATTTTTTTATACCTTATACCCGCACAAGATATTCCTATATTCTGGGGAATATAGGAATATATATTGTGAGAAGATGAGGAAGTTTTACAAACTAAACCATCCATATCATGAAGAGTCCAAAAGATCTTGAACAGATACTCAAGGGGTGTGCAAATCATCGCCGTATTGAAACACTACTTCTGCTTCGCACGGAGCCGGAACTGACGCTTGAGCAGATTGCGGAGCACCTTGGTGTCAATTTTCGAACTGCTTCAGAACATATGCGTCGGATGGCGGTCGGCGGACTGCTCATGAAGCGATACGAGGGGACATCCGTCCATCATGCGCTGACTCGCCGTGGGAAAGATATTCTCGCTTTTCTCAAGACGCTTGCATAATTGTGTAATTTCTTATTCCCATATTCCCCAGAATATAGGAATAAGAAAATAGGTAAATAAAAAAATGCAATGAATAGGGAGGAGTTTTTGAAACACCTCAAACATGGAACTCGCGTGCTTCGAGGGGTAAGGCTTGAAGAGGCGTTCCGAGTCGTTGACCGAAAAGATTTCGTCGCTTCCGACTACGAGTCCGAGGCGTACGAAGATTACCCGCTCTTCATCGGAGAGGGGCAAACGATTTCCCAGCCGACAACGGTTGCTTTCATGTTGGAACTCCTTAATGTACAACTCAATGAGCGTGTGCTTGATGTCGGAGCGGGTTCCGGTTGGACAACAGCGCTTCTCGCGAAACTTGTCGGAGAGAAGGGGGAAGTCTGGGGTATTGAGATACGTCCGGAACTTCTTACCTTCGGGCAGAAAAATCTCAAAAAATATGGTTTCAAGAACGCGTATATCGTTCCCGCCTTGCCGCAAGTCGTCGGATTGCCCGACAAGGCTCCATTCAAGCGTATTCTTGTTTCCGCCGCGGCACATAAAATTCCGGAAAAACTCATAGAGCAACTTGCCGTCAATGGCACAATGGTAATTCCAGTCGGCGACTCCGTACAGAATCTCACCTCAATAGAAAAACTTTCAGACGGAGAGCTTCTCACGCGCGAGTACCCGGGCTTTGCATTCGTACCGTTTGTCCGATGATGCTTCTTTGGCCTGTGGTAATATGGAATTAATGAATTTCAACGAATATCAGGAAAAGGCGAAGAAGACTGACACCTATCAGGACAAGCCGCCCCATGATCGGCTTTTCTATGCGACGTTGGGCCTCGTCGGCGAATCGGGAGAGGTAGCGGAGAAAGTGAAAAAAATACTTCGCGACCAGAGGGGCGCTGTCAGCGAGGAAAAGCGACAGGAACTCAAAAAAGAGCTCGGCGATGTACTCTGGTATGTCGCAAAATTCGCCCGCGAACTAGAATTTACTTTGGACGAAGTTGCGGCGGGCAATATTGAAAAGCTGTACTCTCGCCTAGAACGAGACGCCATCCACGGTAGCGGAGATAACCGATAGTCGCATCCATTCCGCAGGAAGTTTTGGTTGTGAAGGGAGCCGCGGTCATAAAGTCGTGGAGATTTTCGCATTCACCCAAACAGTACATGATGTGCATTGACCGCCCTGATAACGAGAGTTCTGTTATAAAGTACTTCGGCTCATGAATGAAGTGCGCGGAGCTGGTTGTACAGTCGTCCGCGTGAGTGGAAAACCGCCCGCGACTATTGAGTGGGGATGAGATGAACACAGTTCGTTGTATGGCCGGAAGAAGAGCAATGCTTCTTCCGGTTTTTTCTTTATAATGGAGCGTGGTATAGTTTTGCCATGAGCAGAAAATGGACACTTCACGAAGTGCGGCAGAAGTATCTGGATTTTTTCAAGGCGAAGGGACATACGATTATTCCCTCGGCTTCTTTGGTGCCGGAGAATGACCCGACGACGCTCTTTACGGGGTCGGGGATGCAGCCCCTCGTGCCGTATCTCCTTGGAAAAGAGCACCAATTGGGGACGCGGCTCGCAAACTCGCAAAAGTGCTTTCGTGCGGAAGATATTGAGGAAGTGGGAGACAATCGCCACACCACTTTTTTTGAGATGCTCGGTAACTGGTCGCTAGGAGATTATTGGAAACAAGAGGAACTTCCGTGGCTCTTTGAGTTTCTTACGAAAGAAATCAAAATTTCAAAGGAACGACTATGGGTAACTTGTTTTGAGGGAGACCCTGCATTCGGGCTTCCGCGTGATATGGAATCGGCGGAAATATGGGAAAAACTCGGCATACCGAAGGAACGGATCCATTTTTACGGCGGAGAAAAAAACTGGTGGAGCCGTTCGGGACATCCGGAAAATATGCCGGTGGGGGAGCCAGGTGGGCCGGACAGCGAAGTTTTTTATGAATTTACGCAGGTCCCCCATGACCCGAAATTCGGTGAAAAATGCCATCCTAATTGCGATTGCGGGCGATTTATGGAAATCGGAAACTCTGTTTTCATGGAGTACCGCAAAACGGAAAATGGTTTTGAGAAATTACCCCGTCGCAATGTTGACTTCGGCGGAGGATTGGAACGAATCACTACGGCCGCAAATGACGAGCCGGATGTTTTTAAAATTGATATATTCGCTCCCGCAATTGACGCGCTTGAGCAAACATCAGGAAAGAGCTACAGCAACGCACTGCACCAACGTTCATTTCGGATCATTGCTGACCATACTCGTGCCGCCGCAAAACTCATGGAGGACGGGGTAGCTCCCTCCAATGTGGGACAGGGGTATATGCTTCGTCGCCTCCTCCGCAGAGCGATTCTTTTTGCTGATAAGTTGAGTGCAAGACTGGATGAGCGATTTCGCGAGGAGGAGAAGAGGTTTCGAAAGACCCTCGCGGACGGTTTACGCCACTTTAAAGGGCTTTCGGCGCGAGACATTTCTGGCCACGACGCTTTCCTGCTTTTCTCTTCGTACGGATTTCCTCTTGACCTCACGCTTGATTTGGCTCGAGAGGGGGGGATAGCAGTTGACATTGATGGGTTTTCCCAAGAGTTCGAGAAGCACCAAGAAGTATCCCGCGCGGGTGCGGAGAAGAAGTTCAGGGGCGGGCTTGCGGACACCTCCGAGGTGTCGGTGAAGTACCACACGGCGACACACCTTCTTCATCAAGCGCTTCGGGACGTGCTTGGTGGCGAGGTGCGGCAGAAGGGGAGCAACATCACGCCCGAACGTCTGCGGTTTGATTTCTCGTTTCCGCGCAAATTGACCTCCGAGGAAGTTGCGCGGGCGGAAAAAATCGTGAATGAAAAAATCGCGGCGAACCTTCCCGTCCATGCCGTTACACTTTCGCTTGGAGAAGCGCAAAAGAGCGGCGCGCTCCACTTCTTTGACGAAAAGTACCCCGACAAAGTACTTGTCCACTACATCGGCGATACGCTTGAAACGGCCTACTCAAAGGAGTTTTGCGGAGGTCCTCATGTGCAAAACACCGGCACGCTCGGCCATTTTAAAGTCAGCAAAGAAGAAGCCGTGTCAGCGGGCGTGCGCCGCATCAAGGCAATTTTTGAAACATAAAGCTTGAGCCGTAGTACATTGCTTCCTGGAGTCGCTATAACGCCTTGCAAGTACGGGTGCTATACTTATGCTATGAGATTCTCTTCATACTTTCGCCATCCCGAGAAAAATATAGCGCTCGTGTTTGATGTTGGAAGCGAGAGTGTCGGCGGGGCGGTTGTAAGGCGAGCCCGCGGGGATCGGCCGACCACCCTGTGTTCGTATCGTGAGCCCGTGCCGCTCGTGCGTAACGCCGATCCTGAACAACTCCTCTGGCAGGCGACCGAGGCATTGAAACTTGTCGCGCGGCACCTTGACCGTTTCATTGCCACGGACACAACTTTTCCCGCTTCGGAACGCCGCGACTTTGATGAGATTTTTTTCGTTGTCTCTCCGCCATGGTACGCCGGGAAGACCTTGTTTGTTGAGACGCGCGAGAAGAAACCCTTCACGGTTACGCCGCCCTTTCTCCAAGGCATTTTGGAGCGGGAGGAGACGGCGCTCGCAGAGTCTTTCTTCCCCCCCGGCGCTCCGGGTAAAGCGCGCGATGCGGTTTCCCTCTTGGAACGCAAGATTATGCGCCTGCGTCTCAACGGCTATGAGACGGCCGTTCCGCTCGGTAAACATGCCTCGCACCTGGAACTCTCCCTCTACCTTTCGGCTGCTCCAGCAACCGTCGTGAATCGCATCGTCGGTGCGGTGCGAAAAACGTTCAATGCGAGACGCATTGAGTTCCACTCGCTCGCGTTTGTGGCAAGCGCGATGATCCGCGATTTGTTTGCGGAGAGTGAGAACTTTATCTTCGCTGATGCGAGCGGAGAACTCACTGAACTTTCGCTCATAGAGCGTGGAGTGATTCTTGAGACAACCTCGTTCCCGATTGGGCGAAACGGGCTCATTCGCCGCCTGCGAAAAGATATCACCGGTTCGTCCACGGAAGCGGCGCTCTCGGCATTCCGGGTCTTCGCGCGCGGGGAAGGGAACCCCGAGCACTCGGAGAAAGTACGGCGGGCTCTTTCCGAGGCGGAGGCAGAGTGGTTGGGACTGTTTCGGAAGACACTCGCGCACTTCTCTGAGGCGGCGTTCCTTCCCCGCGTGCTCTACATTCTCGCACCAGATCCCGCCACCACTCAGATTTTTCGTTCATTCATTGAGAAGAGCCCCGTCGGACAATTTACCGTTACCGCCGAACCCTTTACCGTCGTTCCGCTCTCTGCAGAAACGCTTGAGCAGGCCGCTTTGTACGGGACGAACACGCACTGCGATCCGACCATGACGCTCGCGGCACTTTTTCTCAACAGAATTCACATTGAGGAGGGGCTGTAGGAAGCTCAAGTATGCTACACTATGAAGGAAATAAAAAATGAGAGAGCAATGAATGCAATAAACAGGGAAACTGTATTTGATGTCGTGCCGCCCGAGAAGCGTTCAATTCGCCGCATCGCGCTCCCCCATGGCCGGCAACCCCCTTTTGTTCCCCTGCCACAGGATGAAGGTGGGGGTGTGTTGCCGCCGACAGAGCCACCGCCTACGTTTCCGAGCGGAGGGGTGGGGCGTCCGCGGCGCTTCGGCGTCTGGACCATTGCGATTGTGTGCGTCATCGGACTTGGCATAAGCATCTCTCATGTCCTTGGAGGAGCGAAGCTCACGGTGTATCCCCGCATGGAAAAGAGTCCGGTTGATGTGACGCTGTCACTGCGCGAAAAAGCGGCGGCGGGAAAGCCTTCATACAGCATCGTTCGCGCAATCCGCACCGCTTCCGAGGTGATTCCGGCGGAAGGTGAGGAGCGGGTGGAGCGGAAGGCATCGGGACAGCTTGTTATTTACAACAATTTCAGTAGCGCGCCCCAGCGCCTCATCAAAAACACCCGCTTTGAGACCGCGTCCGGACTCCTGTATCGCATTGACCGCTCCGTCGTCGTTCCAGGGCAGCGCACCGTTGAGGGTAAGACGGTTCCGGGGAGTGTTGAGGCGATCGTTTATGCGGATGTTCCGGGAGAGAACTATAACCTTAAGCAGAGTGAACTTGCCGGGGACTTTACCGTTCCCGGATTTCGCGGCGACCCGCGGTACGAGAAGTTCTATGCACGCGGGAAGACTGATATGACGGGAGGTTTTTCGGGTCTTGCGAAGACGGTCTCAAAAGAGAAGCTCTCCGAAACCCGAAAGCGTCTTCAGGTGAAACTCCTGAATGATTTCAGAGCCGAAGTGCGCGCCACTTTGGAAGCCGATTCCATTCTGTTTGACGAACTCTCACTCGCTTCTTTTGAGTCGCTGCCGAGTACCGAGACGCTCCCAAGCGGCGTGGGGGTTTACGAGCAGGGGACACTCGCCGTGTTCGTTGTGAAGAAGGAGCAGGTTGCGGCGGCCCTTGCCACATCGGCACTTCCGAATTTTAAGAAAGACATCCCCCTTGAAATTTTGGACTGGAGCGCCCTCCGTGCGGTTTTCGAAAATAAGAGTATTTTTGTCGGCGGGGAGGGGGCGATCGTCACCGCTCACTTCACGGGAACGCCCACCTTTGTGTGGACGTACAGCGAATCCAAGCTCATTGCCTCTCTTCTCGGACAGCCGAAAGGGAAACTCCCGGAACTGCTTCGCGAACACCCGGGAATAGCGCGGGCAGAGGTCGTTGTCCGGCCATTTTGGAAGGGTTCGTTACCGAGTAATCCCAATCGGATTAACGTTACGCTACGGCGTACGGGTGGAGGGGTAGTTGATTCGCCCGCTTCCGCCGGAAACCGAGGGGTGGTGAGGGAGTAGTACACGATGCAAATATACGAATGAGTACGAATTATACGAATGGGGAAGTGTATCCATTCGTATCATTGGCATAATTCGTAGATTCGTATCGCTACCTCTCGTGCCTGTTGACTCCGCATCTACCCCTTGCTACAATAACCCCTGCTGTACGTAGTGATGGAGAATTCAACTGACAAGAGGAAAGAGGCAGTGCCAGGAACTGTTACCGAAGCGCTCCCGGATACGTTGTTTCGCGTAGCGCTCGCCGACGGCGGCCCGGAACTGCTTGCTTACTTGGCGGGTCGCATGCGGCACAATAGAATCCGTGTTCTTGTCGGGGACCGCGTCATCGTTGAGCTTGACCCGTATGGGGGAAAGGGGAGGATCGTCAAGCGGATGTAGTATACGCGCCTTCCGCGCTCTCTTCTGAAAGAGAGCTCTCTTTTTGGTTCACCGCTCCGCACGGGGGAGTAATGAAAAGTTATGAGAGTACGAGCATCGGTCAAGAAGCTGTGTCCGAAGTGCAAGTCCGTGCGCAGGCGCGGCCAATTGCACGTTACCTGCTCAAATCCTCGGCACAAACAGCGTCAGGGGTAGAGGAAGGTAGTTTTTAAGTTTCAAGTTATACGTTTGAAGTTTTTGATATATGAGAATTTCAGGCATCACACTCCCCGAACAGAAGCACGTGGACATCGGGCTGACCGCTCTCTACGGGGTCGGCCGTTCGCGTGCACTCGCGGTTCTCACTGCCGCGGGAGTGTCTTCCGCAAAACGAGTGCGCGAGATTACACCCGAGGAGGAAAATGCGATTCGCAAAGCGCTTGAGACATTCAAAATTGAAGGAGACCTCAAGCGCGAGACAGCGCAGAACATCAAACGTCTCAAGGACATCAAGTGCTACCGCGGGACGAGGCACCAGCGAGGACTTCCTGTTCGCGGACAGCGCACCAAGACGAACTCCCGCACGAGGCGCGGAAACATTCGGAAGACGATGGGTACGGGCAGGAAGAAGGTGGAGAAGAAGTAATAATCATGGAACATGAAACTTGAAACATGGAACACATGTTTCAGGTTTCGAGTTACAAGTTTCATAATTGTATGGGTAAGAAGCGAATTGCAACAACGAGTAGTGGCGAAGCGGGACAGGCAGATGCCGCTGTGGGGAGGGGTTCCAAACGTCGCTTGGAATCGGCTGTCGTGTATGTTGAGTCAACGTACAATAACACCCGCATGACACTCACCGACAAGAAGGGGAACGTTATCGCCTCGTCGTCGGCGGGAGCGCTTGGATTCAGCGGCGCCAAGAAAGGCACGCCGTTTGCCGCCGCGAAAGTGGGCGAAACGGTTGCGCTCCGTGCGACGGCGATGGGAGTCGTAGACGTCTCATTCATCGTGCGCGGCGTCGGATCGGGGAGAGAGTCCTCCATCAGAAGTTTCGCGTCAAAAGGGTTTACCATTACATCAATAAAAGATGCGACACCCATTCCGTTTAACGGCCCTCGTCCGCCTCGTCCGCGACGCGTTTAGAATTTTCCAACTTACAACTTTTAACTTTTAATTACCCATGAGGATCGGTCCACGATACAGAATAGCGCGCCGTCTCGGAGCAGACGTCTTTGAGAAAACGCAGGGCCAGAAGTTCGCCATGCGCCGCGAGAGGCGCGGCCGCGAGAACTCACGGCCGCGCTCGGAGTTTGGGCTCCAGCTCTTGGAAAAACAGCGGGCGCGCTACACCTACGGCATCGGCGAACGTCAGTTCAAGCGTTATGTGAAAAACATCATTGCGCAGCGTGGAAGGTCGGATACGAAGCTCTTTCAAAAACTTGAGACGCGCCTCGATAACGTTCTGTACCGGCTCGGTCTCGCGCCGACGCGCCGTGCGGCGAGACAAATGGCCTCTCATGGACACCTCCTTGTCAATGGAGTGCGGACGCGGATTCCCTCGCACGAACTCTCCAAAGGCGACCGCGTTTCAGTTCGTGTGGGAAGCCGCGACGCCGCACTGTTTGTGCAACTGAAGGAGCGTCTCGCGGAGCATCAAATTCCGCCGTGGCTGTCACTTGATCCGGAGAAGCGCGAAGGGGTCGTTCTTGCGCTTCCCCCTCTCGAGCGGCGTACGCTTACGTTTGACATTAGTGCGATTTTGGAGTTTTATAAGCGATGAGTGGTTTCAGACTTCTCTCTACGACACCTAGGTCCCATTACAAAATACTAATTTTTACCACACCATGAGCACGTTGGAACAAACTGTTACATTGCCCTCACAACCCCGGATTGTCCTTGACGAGGACCGGAAGGGGGTGTTTGAGATAGACGGCCTCTACCCGGGGTACGGGCACACGCTCGGCAACTCGCTTCGCCGCATCATCCTTTCCTCTCTTCCCGGGGCGGCAATCACTTCGGTCAAAATTGCGGGGGTAGGGCATGAGTTTTCAACGATACAGGGCATCAAGGAGGATGTCATTATGATTATTCTCAATCTCAAGAAACTCCGTTTCCGCGTTTTTTCAGAGGAACCGCAGACGGTGACGCTCAAGGTGAAGGGGGTCAAGGACGTGACGGGGGCGGACATCGTCTGTCCCTCACAGGTGGAGGTACTCAGTCCCGAACAAAATATTGCGACGCTCACTGAGAAAAACGCAGAGCTCCAAGTTGATATGACGATTGAGCGGGGACTCGGCTATGTTCCGAAGGAGGCGCACGAGAAGGAGCGCGTTGAGATAGGGCGCATCACGCTTGATGCGATTTTTACCCCCATTCGCCGCGTCAGTTACGAAGTTGAAAATATGCGTGTCGGCACCCGCACCGACTTCAATCGGTTGTGCATCTCAATTGAGACCGACGGCACCATCCGCCCTCGCGAGGCGCTTGAGCAAGCAATCGCAATCATGATCCACCAGCTCAAGGCAATCGTTGGCTTCAAGGAGGAGGAACCCATTTCCCCAGAAATGCCTGCGGCAGAAATTGCCCCGCAGCCGACCCCTGAAAAAATAGTTGATCCGGAAATATTGAAGACGAGAATTGAGACACTCGGTCTTTCGCTGCGCACCGAAAAGGCCCTCTCAAGCGCCAATATCCGGACAGTCGGTGGCCTTGTCCGCAAGAAGGAAGAGGATATTCTTGATATTGAGGGGCTCGGAACGAAAGGAGTGCAGGAAATTCGCCGCGTCTTGAGCGGGCTTGGCGCCTCTCTCCGGAGCGAGTAGTGGTTTTGGAGTCGCGCATCTTCCATGAGACACCATAACGCAAACAGAAAATTCGGACGTACGAGGGCAAAGCGGCGCGCGCTTCTGCGCTCTCTCGCGCGCTCTCTTTTCATCAAGCGGCGCGTACGGACAACCGAGGCGCGCGCGAAGGAGCTCCGTCCTTTCGTTGAGAAACTGGTGACCCGCGCCCGCACTGTCTCTGTGTCCTCGCAACGCCTCTTGCGAGCTCGCCTTGGCGGCGAAGAGGGGCTCACGGAGCTTATGGCGATCGGGAAGGAGATGCAGGGCAGGGCGGGGGGGTACACGCGCATCGCGAAACTCCCTCGCCGCCTGAGCGATGGGAGCCCGATGGCAGTGATAGAGATAGTGCATGAAGCATAAAACATGAAACTTGAAACACTTGATTCTTTTTCCTCATGTTCCATGTTTTACGCTTCATGTTTTATGATGTATGTTCCATGCTTCACGTTACAAGTTTCAAGACGCAAATATGAAAACAATCACCATTGATGCGGAAGGAAAGAAGCTCGGGCGCGTTGCGAGCGAGGCGGCGCACGTGCTTCTTGGGAAGGACACGACGACCGTTGTAAAAAACATGGTCGCACTGGTCTCCGTTCGCGTCGTAAACGCGTCAAAAATACTTCTTGACGAGCGGAAACTTTCCGGCAAACACTACACGCGTTACACCGGATACCCCGGAGGACTGCGGAGCATGACACTGCGTGAGGTGATCGCGAAGAAGGGCCACACCGGAGCACTTTTGCGCGCCGTGAAGGGCATGCTTCCGCGAAATAAACTTCGCGATCTGCGCCTCCGGCGATTGATTATGAGCGACTAGAACTATCCATGACCGCTGAAACAAAATCCACTACAGGTACGATCGCGCGCTACATTGAGGCCGTGGGGAGGCGCAAGACCGCCGTGGCGCGCGTTCGCATTACGCCCTCCGCGAAGCAGGAGTACGTCATCAACGGCAAAGACCTCAATTCATACTTTCCGACCACGGAACTTCGGCGAGTTGCGATGGAATCCTTTGAAAGAGCCACTCTCGCGAGCACATTTCGGGTGAGTGCAAAACTTTCCGGAGGCGGCATTGCCGCGCAGTCAGTCGCGTTTCGGCACGCGACGGCGCGCGCGCTCGTCTCCTATGACGCGGAGCTTCGGAAAAAGCTCAAGAAGGCGGGCTTTTTGAAACGCGACCCGCGCGCGAAGGAACGCCGCAAGTTCGGCCTCAAGAAGGCACGAAAGGCCCCCCAATGGGCAAAACGGTAGTATATGGATGAAGTATAAGTATATGGAAGAGGAGGGGCGGAGAGATAGTATATGGGGGAAGTATAAGTATTATGAGCGGAGAAAATGACAGAAAAGCGGACGGCGACACGGCTGACGATGTGTCGTTTGAGACGGAAAACGATGCCGACCGCGGAGGAAGGGATGCGGCGGAAGTTGTGAAGAAGCTCAAGGAGAAACTTGCTGTGTGCGAGAAAGAGCGGCAGGAATATCTGGACGGGTGGCAGAGAGCGAAAGCAGATTTGGTAAACGCGCGGAAGCGCGACGAAGAAGAACGGCGCGAGTTCGTAAAGTTTGCGAACGAGCAGCTTGTCGGGGAGCTCCTGCCGGTGCTTGAGAGCTTTGAGATGGCGATGGGAAACAGAGCGGTGTGGGAGAAAGCGGACAAAAACTGGCGCACGGGTGTTGAGTATATTTACTCCCAGCTTAAAAAAGCGCTCGCCGACAGCGGTGTGGAGGAAATAAATCCGGTTGGCCAGAAATTTGACCCCGCGCTCCACGAACCGGCCGAGTTTGTGTCGGTTGACGATGAAAAAAACGACCGCGCCATTCTCGCCGTTATCCAGAAAGGACACTCATTGAACGGAAAGGTGCTCAAAGCGCCGAAGGTGAGAGTGGGAGAGTATAGGAAACTTGAAAAAAAGTAACCAGCCATTATACTTACACTCTATTCGTAACCATTCGCTGATTAGAATTCAATTTGTAGATTCGTATCATTGCAAACTTATAAACTTAAAACTTCTGACTTATAACCATGTCCAAAATCATCGGAATTGATCTCGGTACCACCTTCTCCGCCGTCGCGGTCATGGAGGCCGGCACGCCGAAAATTCTGGAAAACGCCGAGGGCGCGCGCACGACGCCCTCCATTGTCGCCGTCTCAAAAACGGGCGAACGAATGGTCGGGCTCCTCGCCAAGCGTCAGGCGGTTACCAATCCCAAAAACACCATCTATCAGATAAAGCGCTTCATCGGGCACACCTTTGACGAGCCGGCGGTGCAGAAAGTCGCCATGCCCGCGAATCTCAAGGGCGACGCCAAGGA
>VMFH01000072.1 GCA_007375925.1 Parcubacteria group bacterium Gr01-1014_72
TTCCGATCTAAACATCGGCTGTTTCGGGTCATAGAGAAGAATTCGCTCTCCGTCGTTGTCGTGGTGCAGAAGCGGGTCGTCGCAGACGAGCGAGTATGTTTTCCACCGCTTGCCGCTGGTCTTGAGGAAAAATTCCAGAACCAAGCGCGGAAAGAGGTGTGACTTGGCGAGATCTGGCCGGCGTTTGAGGTATGACCCATGCGCTTCGCGGCGGACCACCACCTCATACGGAAGCATTGTGCACTTCTCTGCGATAAAGCGCGTCGGGCCGTTTTGCTCCACGAACGCGACCGGAATCCCGCAATTCCGAAGAAGCTGGAAGACGTTGCAGGTTGTTCGTGTAGCGAGCACCGCTTTGCCGTCCATAATGTCATGCTTCGCGCCATCGCCGGCGGTAATGTCATCTTTTGATTCAAGAATAACCTGATGTGAATTCCCCGACCTGAGGAAAACGCGTTTCGTCTTCCCCTCGGCGAGAGGTTGTACTTCAGTCGTCATAGTGTATACCTTTCTCAAGGTTCATCGGGAATCATTTCCCAAACCTAGCTCCACAGACTACTCGTAAATGCTTCGGTGTCAAGCGTTTGTTGGATAAAGGGTACCAAACCCTTCTGTCAATGACCGTCCGCCGCGGCGGACGGTCATTGGAAGGGATTCACAAAATCAGAGATTCGTGTAGTATAGGAGCGCCTCCCCGCCGTACTTCGCTACTGGCGAAGTACGGCGGGGCAATCGCAAGGCATTACAAGTAGGGAGCGGGAGTAATCTCGCGCGAAGAAGAGTTCAAGGACCTTCGCCGAACACCCGCCCCGTATAGTTTATGACCACAAAAGACAGCACTGGAGTCGTTCCGCTACACGACGTGCCGGAACTCATGCAGTCTGAAAACGGTGCCGGGGCGGAAGGGCCGTCATACCGCCGACGCGAAGGGATCATGGGCAAAATATTTGCCGAGAGCCCGACGCCTCCCTCTGCAGGAGACCTTATAACCGGAAGCGTTATCACCGTTGAGAAGGCGTCGGTCTTCGTTGACCTGCCGCCATTCGGAACGGGGATTATCTTCGGGCGCGAATTCATAAACGCGCGCGACATCATTAAAAAGATCGTCCCGGGCGATGTCATTACGGCGAAGGTCGCTCACCCGGGTAATGAGGAGGGGTACATTGAGCTCTCCCTTAAGGAAGCGCGGCAGGCGCTTCTGTGGAGCGATGCCGAAACGGCGATCCGCGACAAAACCATCTTTGAGCTCCCCATCAAAGAGGCGAACAAGGGGGGTCTCATTCTGGAGTGGCAGGGTATTGCCGGATTCCTTCCCGCATCACAACTCAAGAGCGAGCACTACCCGCGCGTGCCGGACGGCGACAAAGATAAAATTTTTGAGGAGCTCAAGAAGCTCGTCGGCGCGCGGCTCCACGTGTCCATCATCACCGCGACGCCGAAAGAGGGGAAGCTCATCTTCTCTGAGAAGCAGTCGGTGGAACAGGACAAGGGCAAACTTGTTGAGAAATACACGATCGGCGACATCCTTGAGGGCGAGGTGACCGGCATCGTGGACTTCGGCGTGTTCGTCAAAATTGAGGACGGCCTTGAGGGACTCGTGCACATATCCGAAATAGACTGGGCGCTCGTGGAAGATCCGCGCAAGCTCCACCGCGTGGGAGAGACAGTACGCGTGAAGGTAATTGAGATAAAAGACGGCAAGGTATCGCTCTCCCTGAAGGCGCTCAAGGAAAATCCCTGGGTCGCGGCGGCGAACAAGTACAAGAAAATCAGGCGCCGGTGAATCATTTTACTGCGGTTGAGGCGCAAATAGGCTACAACCAGTTGGCATATGTGACTCTTGCGTGTATGGCTCAGGATGGACATTTTGATGGCGTAACTCCTTTGTCTCTTGAAACGATGAATAAGAAAAAGTTCAACGATATGGTTATTCGCACAATCACGCACGATTTTAAGGCACCCTTTGATGGGACGAAACCATTTGATGCCGTTTTTGAAGTGTCTTCGCTGAAGTTAAAGCGAACTCCCTCCGGCGTGTATATGATTGCGCGAACGAAATTTAGTTTTGATGGTGACAAGGCGTATGGTGAGAGTGTTGCAGCCGTTCGTGTGCACGCGTATGAGTTGAAGAATCCGGGGAGCGTTTGAGATGGATTACGATGCAGTGATTCCGAAGTTGTGTCCGGGCTATGAGCGTGCGCTCGCTGAGTTTTCTATGCGCGCGCAAAATGCCGGTTCGATTCTTGATTTAGGTATTGGAACGGGAAACGTCGCACGGGTAATTTTAAGCAAGAATCCAAGAGCAGTATATTTTGGAATTGATGCGGACGAATCGATGTTATCTCGCGCGCGTGTGAAACTGGGTGCGGGACTGCAAATTACTTGCGATGATTTCAGGACTTTTGTGATTCCGTCTGTTGATTTGGTGGTGAGTTCGCTTTCAATTCATCATCTTGAGCATGATGAGCAAAAGCAGTTGTTTGGTCAAATTTATGAGCGAAGCCCTCGTTTTTTGCATTTTGAATTGGTCGCTCCGGAAACAAAAGCAGCAGCAAAAGAGTGGAAAGAAGCGATTGATGCGCACGTTACCAAACAAGCAGAGGTACTTGGGCTTGACGCGGCATTACTTCTAAAATTGCAGGACATGTCTGCGCAAAAGGATAAGCCGATGGCGTATTCTGCGCATGAAAAGACATTCAAATCATTGGGCGCGAAGGTTGAGTGTGTGTTTCGCGAGAACTGTTTTGCGTTTTATGATGTCTCACGCGCGTAAAAATTTAACGTGTTTGTGGATGATTTTTTGTATTTCTTCTTTTTTGAGCAAAAAGAAA
>VMFH01000073.1 GCA_007375925.1 Parcubacteria group bacterium Gr01-1014_72
TCGCCATGGAGGCGGCGGGGCGCGCCGATGAGGAGGTGGAGGCGGACGTGCCGCACGTCCTGGAGCTCGTTGATCTCAAGAATAAGATGTGGAGTTTCCCGCACGAGCTTTCGGGAGGCGAGAAGCAGCGGGTGGCGATAGCCCGCGCAATCGTGAACCAACCGGACGTCATCATCGCGGATGAGCCGACGGGCAATTTGGACCCGGTGAACACCTACGAGATTGTGCAGATTCTCAAGAAAATAAACGACCTCGGCACGACGGTTATCCTCACGACGCACAACAAGGGGGTGATTGATTCCTTGGGCCGGCGGGTGGTGACCATGGAGCGGGGCAGGGTGGTGCGGGACGACCCGGAGGGGAGGTACGTACTGTAAATTAACGAGCGAAGCAAGTATAATTTACTGGACCCAGCACCATTTTTACCGAGAAAATTATTTTTATGAAGTGTGTATTTAAGATTGAAACCCTCAACATCAACCCTCTTTTATTCTGTGAAAATGGTGCTGGGTGATGATTTTTATACTCATTATCATTCGTTAAAAATCAATCATGCTCTGGACCAACATTAAACGGGTGGTGAAGAGCGGATTCGTGAACTTTTCGCGAAACGCGTTCGTGTCGCTCTCCTCCATCCTCATTATGACGGTGACGCTCTCCGTCATCGGCTCGCTCCTGTTTCTCTCCGCCCTTCTTGATGCTTCGCTCACCGCGCTCAAAAACAAGGTGGACATCAATGTCTATTTTGTCGCGGAGGCTCCCGAAGAGGAGATCCTCTCGCTCCGGCGCTCTCTTGAGGCGCTTCCCGAAGTGAAGGAGATTGAGTACGTGTCGCGTGAGGAGGCGCTCGCGCGGTTCACCGCGCGGCACGAGAACGACGAGCTTACCCTCCAGGCCCTGCAGGAGCTTGGCGAGAATCCTCTGGGGGCCGTCCTCAACATCAAGGCGAAAGAGACGTCGGAGTATGAAGGAATCGTCGCTTTTTTGGAGGGAGAGGATGTGCTTCGGGCGGGGGAGGAGCGCATCATTGATGACATCAACTACAACAAGAACAAACTCGCGATTGACCGGCTGACCCGCATCATCGGCGCTTCCGAGCGGCTCGGTTTCGGCGTCATTCTCGTGCTCGCGATCATCTCGGTTCTCATCACGCTCAACACCATTCGTCTCTCAATCTACATCGCTCGGGAGGAGATTTCCGTCATGCGTCTCGTCGGAGCAAGCAACCGCTACATTCGCGGGCCGTTCGTCATTACCGGCATTCTCTACGGACTCGTCGCGGGGCTGATTACGCTCATCCTCCTCTATCCGGTGAGCTACTGGCTGGGAGACGTGACGCTCAATTTCTTCAACGGCTTTGCCATTTTCCCCTACTACCTCGCGCACTTCGGAGAATTCTTCGGCATCATCATGGGGAGCGGCGTTCTCCTCGGCGCCGTTTCAAGCTATGCGGCGGTGCGGCGGTACCTTACCGTGTAAGCGAACACCCGTGCGCAAAAGCAAACATAAGTATATTTTCGTGGTAGGCGGCGTCATGAGTGGCGTTGGTAAAGGCATCGCCACCGCCTCCATCGGGAAGATTCTCCAGACAAAGGGGTTCGCGGTGAACCCCATTAAGGTTGATCCGTACCTCAACGTTGATGCGGGCACCATGAATCCGACGGAGCACGGGGAGGTGTTCGTGCTCTCTTCCGGTCTTGAAACGGACCAGGACATGGGCAACTACGAGCGCTTCATGGACCTTAACCTTGGGAACGATGATTACGTCACGAGCGGTATGGTGTACCGGCACGTTATTGAGAAAGAGCGGAACCTCGGTTACAAGGGGAAGTGCGTAGAGGCAATCCCGCACATCACGGGGGAAATCATCCGCCGCATTACACGCGCCGCCGAGGTCGCGGAGTCCGACATCTCTATTATAGAAATCGGTGGCACAGTTGGGGACTATCAGAACATTCTTTTCATTGAGGCGGCGCGCACCCTCCACCTCAAGAACCCGGGCGACGTCATCTTTATCCTTGTCTCCTACCTTCCCGTGCCGGGTTCCATCGGCGAGATGAAGACCCGACCGACGCAGACCGCGGTGCATATGCTGAACTCTTACGGCGTTCAGCCGAACATCATCATTGCGCGCGGACCGGTCGCCCTTGACCACAAACGCAAGGAAAAAATAGCCCTCTCCTCCAATGTTCCCGTTGAGAATGTCGTCTCGGCGCCCGACATCAGCTCCATCTACGAAGTGCCGCTCAATTTTGAGAAAGATACGCTGGGGGGGATTATTCTGAACGCACTCAATCTGAAGACGCGCGTTCGGAAGGATGGGCTCGCAAAGTGGCGCTCGTTCGTCGCGGGCTTGAAGAGCGCGGAAGGAGCAGTCTCAATCGCCATCATCGGGAAATATTTTGATACGGGCGACTTCATGCTCGCGGATGCGTACCTCTCCGTGATTGAGGCGGTCAAGTACTCGGCGTGGAAGGTGGGGAGGGAGCCGAAGCTCACCTGGATCAACTCAAAAGATTTTGAAACCGGCGCGGCGGATGTTTCGGCTCTGAAGGAGTACGACGGCATTATCATTCCGGGGGGATTCGGCGAGAGCGGTATTGAAGGGAAGCTCAAGGCAATACGGTATGCGCGCGAGCAAAAGATTCCGTACCTCGGGCTGTGCTATGGGATGCAGCTTGCGGTGATTGAGTACGCGCGAAGTGTCTTAGGTCTCGCAGGCGCGCATACGACCGAGATTGATGCGGGGGCGGAGCATCCGGTGATTGACATCATGCCGGAGCAGAAGAA
>VMFH01000074.1 GCA_007375925.1 Parcubacteria group bacterium Gr01-1014_72
AGGGGGTTAGTATAAGTATAAGAATGGGAGGAGAATGAAGAGATGGACATTCCTACATTCCTAGGAACGTAGGAATGTCCAAGAAAAGAGATATAAGAAAAGGGCGGGGAGAAAGTCTCCGCCGCCGCCGAAACGAGTTTACCGTACCCATGGGTATGCCGAGAGACCGAGAAACAGGATTGAGAAAAAGAGGAGAAGTGCTCCGTTCCCAACCTCCCGCAACCGGAATGCCTGATAACAAAGGAACAAGAGGAAACAGCCCCAACTCGCTATGACAAACGTGAACGAGGACCAAAATATCAACATACATCCCTCCTTTGAAGGTGATTACCGGTGATGAGCTTACGCTAAATGGACAAAATCGCAAGTGCCCGCCCTGAACCCAAATTGGTTACAATAGTGCGATGCAGACAGGCGACAACATCGGCCCATCTTTCCGACTAACTGACGGACAGAAACGCGCGCTCAAGAAGCTCGGAATTGAGACAGTACGCGACCTTCTCTACCACTTCCCCGCGCGATACGGAGACATCGCAGTGATGAAGGCGATTGCCGAGCTCGCCAAGGGAGATGTGGCGACTTTGCACGGCCGAATTGAGAAGTTAGATATGAGGAAATCTTTCCGCACGAAAATCGCGATGGCTACAGCGACGGTCGCGGACAGCACGGGGAAACTTTCCCTCATCTGGTTCAACCAGCCCTACATCGCGAAGATGATTCCGGAGGGAGCGTTTGTTCGCGTAGAGGGAAAAGTGTCGGAGCGGAAAGGCATACTGTATTTGAGCAACCCAAAAATTGAGCGGGTAAATGAATTACCCGTTGGAGGCGAGGGGCAACTTTTTGCGGGTGAGAGCGAGGGTGGCGACGAGATCCATTCCCTCCACCCTGTGTATCCTGAAAGTCGCGGTGTGTCCTCAAACTGGCTCGTACACGCAATCGCACGGTGCATCAGAGAAGGAGCGCTCACTTCCACCGAGGACCCCATTCCCGAAGGCATTCTCGCGCGTTACCACCTCCCCACATGGAAAACGGCGATGGTCTGGATTCATGCTCCGAGGCGCGCGGCAGACGCTGTCAGCGCGCGCAAGCGCTTCGCCTTTGAAGAAGTTTTTTTCATTCAGCTTGAGAAGCAAAAAGAGCGAAAGGTGTGGCAGAAGGAGCGTTCATTCATTGTAGATGTTGCGGCATCTGCTATAGAAACATTTCTTAAGAGATTCCCTTTCACTCTAACAAACGCGCAACAACGTGCGGTGGACGCCATCCTCTCTGACTTCCGTCGTGGTATGCCCATGTCTCGCCTTCTGGAAGGTGATGTGGGAAGCGGAAAGACGGCGGTGGCGGCAACAACAGCATATGCAACAGTCGTCACGCGCCCATACGGAAAGGATTTCGGCAATCTGCAGGTCGCCTACATGACGCCTACGGAAATACTCGCCACCCAACAATTTGAAAATTTCATTTCTTTTTTCTCACACCTCCCCATCAACATCGGCTTCATCACCGGCTCTGGATGCAAAAAATTCCCTTCAAAGGTGAATCCGCGGGGAACAACGGACATCTCACGCGCGCAACTTCTCAAGTGGGTTGCGAACGGCGAGATCCCGATTCTCGTCGGTACGCACGCGCTCATCCAAAAGTCGGTGAAGTTCAAGCACCTCGCGTATGTGATAATTGACGAGCAGCATCGTTTCGGCGTACAACAGCGCCGTGCGCTCGTGCGGAAGTTCGGCGTGGCACCGCACCTCTTGAGTATGACCGCGACCCCTATCCCCCGCACGCTCGCCCTCACTATGTACGGCGATCTTGATCTCACTCTTCTTGATGAAATGCCGCTTGGTCGCAAACCGATTCTGACAACGATAGTAGCGCTTGAGGGGCGAGATACTGCCTACGAGAAAATCCGCCACGAGCTCGTGAATGGACGACAGGCGTATGTCATCTGCCCGCGTATTGACGAGCCGGACCCTAAAAAGGAAACCGCGCTGCAGGCGAAATCGGCAAAAGCGGAGGCGGTGCGGCTCAAGAAAGAAGTGTTCCCCGAATACGAAATCGAAGTGTTGCACAGCAAACTGAAAAATAGAGAGAAAGAGGATGTGATGAATGATTTTAGGAGTGGAAAAACGCACATCCTCGTCGCAACATCCGTCGTGGAAGTTGGCGTCAACATACCGAATGCGACCGTCATTGTGATTGAGGGCGCGGAACGCTTCGGCCTCGCACAGCTCCACCAGCTACGCGGACGGGTGCTCCGAAGCACGCATCAAGCGCACTGCTACATCTTCACCGAGTCAAAAACGAGCGTGACCTTGAAACGCCTCACCGCGCTCACGGAAGCGAAGAACGGTTTTGAGCTCGCCGAGTATGATTTGAAACTGCGCGGTGCGGGACAGTTGTCCGGTGTACAGCAATGGGGCGTGTCGGATGTTGCAATGGAAGCTTTGCAAAATCTCAAAATGGTTGAGGCGGCACGCTCCGAAGCGCGCCGCCTCCTTCGTCAAGGCGCGGTGGAAGCGGAGGGAAAAACTTTGCGCGCCGGCCAGAAGCTGATCCCGTGCGGCACCGCCGGCTGCTATGTGCCCGGCGGCCGCTATGCGCACGCGGCCAGCGTGATCATGAGCGTGGGCACCGCGCGCGTGGCCGGCGTGCCGAGCCCGTTGTCCTTCATCGCCTGCGAGAGTTCCTTGTCGTCGAGCGTCTTGCCCGCCGTCTCCATCGCCGTCAGCAGCGTCGCC
>VMFH01000075.1 GCA_007375925.1 Parcubacteria group bacterium Gr01-1014_72
CATTCCCGCGAAGGGGAGAATGACAAGCACAATACCGAGTATGAGAACGCCGCGAATGTAGACCATAAGAACATTATACAGCACCTCTACGGAAGATATGCAATCCGACATTGATGTAAATGCCGTAAGAGCGTATAGTAGAGGGCAGAAAAACAACAACATCTAGAAACGAGGTGCGTATGGAAAAAAAGCCGGAGCGCCTCACAAGCGCTTTTCTTGACCGATACCGCGACGGTATCTGTCAAATTCTCATTGAAAACAAACTCGCCTGTGGTGGCCGTATGAAAGAGGTGACACTTCAAAACGGCGGTGAGCGAGTTAACATGGAGTTCTCTCAATTCGTGCAACTTGTGCGTGAGCAGGATGGAACGTTGCGAATGGGACGAAAAGAGGGGTACACGACCTCCTTCGTCGCACAAAACTTTCAGCTGGCAGGACACGAGCTCATCCTGTCGGATGAATCAAGCACAGCCATTTTAACTCCGCGCGCGGAATGGATTCTTAAAGAGTCCTCCCGCCGTGTAGAAAGCCCCGCCCCATCTTCGTGATGCGGGCGGTTTTTTGTTACAATGACGAGCATGAGTAATCCCCTATCTCATAAACGCTGCCAACTGTGCGAAAGTGGAAGTACACACCACCTCATGGCGGATGAAATTGCGGTGCTTCATAAAGAAGTGCCGGAGTGGAAAATTGTTGAATATCACCACCTAACGCGGGAATTTAAATTTCCTGATTTTGCTTCTGCGCTCGCATTCGTCAACAAAGTTGGCGCTCTCGCCGAGTCCGAGGGCCACCACCCCGACATTGAGCTCGGATGGGGTTACGCGCGTATAAAAATCTTCACCCACGCCGTTGACGGCCTCTCCGAAAACGACTTTATAGTGGCAGCAAAGATAGACACATTCACGCGCTGACAAGACACCAAAAAAATACGGGGAGATTCCTCATGAAGCGTCGCGGAAAAGATATGCTTTGAGCTTCGCAAAATTTTTCCGGTCCTCTTCGTCAAATACAAAAAGTTTTGCGAAGGGGTACGGCGCGAGAAACCGCGTCCTCACAAGGTACCAATACCGCACGACATCGGTAACAACATCCGCCGCAAGAAGCCCCGCCGCCATGCCGAAAATACCCCACAATTTTATGAAGACAACGCCAAAGACGATGCCGGTGATGTTGTCGAAAAGTTGCTGAAAGAAAATGAATCGCTGGCGGCGGCGAGCGACAAGGAAAATGGGGATGAGCTTCACGAACGCAAACAGGATCATCGTTGGAAGAATAATATAAAAGATCGGGATGGAGGCGTTGTAGTTCGGAAAGAGAAGATTGATCCCAATTGGATACCCGACGGCGCCGACGAGCGCGACTGCCGCGGCAAGCCATGTGTAGTACTTTGCGCCATAGATGAAGAGGTAGCGATAGTAATTTTTGAAGTGAGCCTTCCGCGGCACAAGCATGTTTAGTGTCCGGATGGGAAGTACGTCTTTGAGGAGCGAGAGAGCGGTATTGGCAACACTGAAAATACCAACCATCTCCGTTGAGGTAAATATCTTGATGATAAAGGGCCGTATGTTCCGCATAAGGTCTTTGAGGAGATTTTGTGGGAGCTCCCAGTAGCCGTAGGAGGTGAGAATCGATGGGAGGAGTGTGCGGCGAGCGGCCCGTACCCCTCGCCACGGTGCAAGAGCGCGTACAACGGTTGGTGTAAGAACAATGAGGAGCGCAATGAGCGAAAAAATCTGAGAGAGGAGTATCTCGGTAATGCCAATGTGCTTGAAGAAAAAGAAGTACGCGAGAATGGCACACTGAATGTACTTGCCGATAACCGGACGATATGAGAGCGCTCGGAACATGAGCCGCAGATTGAGCAGTGAGAGAACGAGAAGATTGAGGGCGTCCACTAAGAAAAGAATCGCGAGTAACTTCAGCCACACTACCGCATTAGATCCGTAGGAGAAGTATGCTGCTATGTGCTCCGCAGCGTAGAATATAACTACGGCGGGGAAAAACGCCATGATAAGCCGGAATCCTGCGTACTCCAAAAAGAGTCGTTTCATCTCGGCTTCCTTTCCCTCCCCCGCGAGGCGCGTCATCTCATTTCCTACAACAGTGGAAAAAAGGTCATGGAAAAAACCGGAAATAATAGAATACGCGGCCAGGAGAAGTTGGTGGAGACCAAGTTGGTACGGCGCGAGTGAACGAAGGATAAAAATGGACTGGATGAACGATCCTCCCTTCTTAAAAAATGCCGCGGCGAAGAGATGGAGTTCCCCTCGGACAAAGTGCCCCAAAAACGGGTTGTCGTCCTTCGTAGTCATAGTGTCTTCATAGAACGCGATGCGGCTTCAAAAGTCCGAAGCACCATCGCATAATCTCTCTCAAAATCACGACTTTCACTGTACGCAATCTTGGTTTGAGTACCGCGCAGATGAAGGGCAAACGGTTTTCCCCGAAAGAAGTACTCCTCGCATCCTGCGCCCACAATGTCGGGCAGCCCAAAATCCCTGAAGCGCTGTGTGGTGCTGTAGTGGCGACGCTTGGGGATAAAACAAAGCCGGTCGGGGAGAAAAAACTCAAGACACTTATTCGGCCAGTACAACAAGTTAGCGAGTGCGCCGAAGTGAAGGCGGCGGACAATAACTGGGGTGAGACACTCAGACCGAAGTTTTGTGTGAAATGCTCTGAAGATGGAGATGCCTGTGTCGCGCGAGAGATCGGAAGA
>VMFH01000005.1 GCA_007375925.1 Parcubacteria group bacterium Gr01-1014_72
CCTATGTGCTGATACACTCCGGCATCCGTGTCACGGGCGATAGTTGAGCCGACAACGTTAACGATCCCGAGCGTCAACACACCTTTTTCTTTGGCCTCGCGAATGGCGGCGAGGGTATCGGCCGTTTCGCCGGATTGCGAAATTGAAAGCATTACATCACCCTCGCGAAAAACCGGCTTTCTATAGCGAAATTCCGAAGCAAGGTCTACCTCAACCGGAATGCCGATTGCTTCGGCCGCGGTAATGGCCGCGAGCGCGTTCTGGCGATTAAAATCACCCGGCAAACGCAACGATACTTCTTTGGGGAACTTATCCAGCGAATACAGCAAGCGTTTTTGGGCGAAAATGTTTGAAAGAAACGCAAATGTATCGGCATCATCTTTGTTCAACACGTGAATCGGCGTTCTGCGGAAAAGTTCCGCTTTTGTGGTACCGGAGGTATCACTGGATCAGTGTTGAACGCCGTATAGATACGACGGTAAAACCATGATTTGAGTGACTTCCATGTCCCGGTGGCTCATTCGAGCCTTTGGGTGGGACAAGTACTACCTTACTCCTTCTATATCCGTAGTCAACCTCCTCCTTGTGGAAAACTATAAAATCTTTCGTGCTGCTCCATACACCAATTTCTCCACCTCCGGAATCGTTATCACCTCCTCTCCTCGCATACAATCAATCACCGTCCAGCGATATTTCTTCGCGACAGCTCGGAAGGCTTCGGCGGCATTCTGCAAATGCCTAATGTCGGCCTCAAGCATATCCCGCTTTCTGCCCTTCGTGTACGCACGCGCCATCTTTTTGTCCACAAATTTCTGCGCGGCGGCTGGGTCAACATAGAGGAGTATCGTCACGTCCGGCTTTGGAATACCGAAGATGCCGTACTCAAGCTCAATAAGCCACTTCAAAAACGCCGCTCTCTTTTTTGCGTCGCGAATGTTCCCCGCTTGATGTCCCATGTTAGAAGACACGTAGCGGTTGGAAATGACGACTCTGCCTTGAGCAAGCCACTCCCGAATCTCAAGGGACTTTTCATACCGATCCAGCGCGTAAAATATGGAGGCGCGCTTCGGACCCACTTCCTTTGTGGTACCATACTCGCCGCGAAGGTATCGTTCCACGAAGTACGCCGACGGCTGTCCGTACTGCGGAAAGTCGGCGAGTTCTACCGCCCGCCCCTCCCGCCGCAAACGCTTTGCAAGCAATTTCACCTGCGTCCCCTTCCCCGACCCGTCCGTGCCTTCTATGACGATAAATTTCCCTTTTTTCATTGCTTCCGTAGTATAGAATCGATCTTCCGTGCAATAGAGCGACAAAATCTTTTTCCTTCTTCCCCCGCGTCGTCTCAGCGGCAGTACCAAGCCGAATGCCGGATGGGTCAATGGGGCTTCGTTCGTCAAACGGAATCATATTTTTGTTCACAATAATACCCGCTTTCTCAAGTCGATCGCTCGCTTCTTTGCCACCAATACCTCTGCCATTCATCCAGACATCCACGAGAAGTAAGTGTGAATCCGTACCACCCGAAACAACGCGCCATCCTAGACGAGTAAACTCGTCGGACAAGGCCTTGGCATTTTTAACTACCTGTTGTGCGTATTTTTTGAACGCCGGAGCACTTGCTTCTTTAAGCGCAACAGCGACCGCTGCAATCTGATTGGCATGCGGCCCGCCCTGGAGGCCGGGAAACACGGCCTTGTCTATTTTTTTGTCAATCTCGCGAGCGTCTCTCTTGCTAAAAATAAGCGCCGCGCGGGGACCGCGAAGCGTCTTGTGCACGGTCGTTGTAACAATATCAGCGTATGAAAATGGCGATGGGTACACACCCCCCGCCACCAGTCCTGCAATATGCGACATGTCTACCATGAGAAGCGCATTTGACGCATTTGCAATATCCCGAAACTTTACCCAATCAATAATTCGCGGATAGGCCGTAAAGCCCGCGACGATAATAGCGGGCTTCTCGCGTACCGCAATTTCTTTGAGTTCATCGTAATTCAAAACTTCTGTCTCTTTAGCTACACCATACGGCACTTGCACCCAAAACTTTCCCGTGGCTGAAACTTTGTGTCCATGCGTGAGGTGCCCCCCGTGCGCAAGCGACATACCCATAATTTTCCCTCCTTGTGGGACGAGCGCGACGTACACCGCGAGGTTCGCGGGAGAGCCCGAGAGCGGCTGGACATTCACCGCCCACTCCGCGAGTTTTAGTTTGAAAAGCGCGAGCGCTCGCTCTTTCGCCAAATTTTCAACTTTGTCTACGATTTCATTCCCACCATAATATCTAAGCGCCGAATACCCTTCGGCATACTTGTTCGTCAGCTCGCTCCCCAAAGCCTCTAAAACATCTTTGGAAACATAGTTCTCAGAAGCGATTAAGTTAATAACCGCCCTCTGACGTTTCTTCTCACTCTCAATGAGTTTCTTTACCTGAACATCCTTCATAATCGCCATTCTACCAACCGCAGGCAAAAAGAAAAGGTGGGAAATTAATCCCACCTAGGAAAGTAATAGTAGGAAGTCAGAGGCGAATGCCTAAAAGACCTCTGTTATGAAGACAGAAATCCGGCTCCCATATAAATGCACTCTCCGCCCGATTTTTTGCACGACTGCGACAACATTCAACTGGCCCCCCTTGAAGATTTTCGTCCACAATATCATTAGGTATCACAAGAACACTTAAGCGAGGACGTAATTGTGTTGTTTTACAAATTGCAGTAACAAAACCCATCCCGCTTGCCCAGATAAAGCCTCCTGGTGGAGCAATGCGGTACACAAACTCTGAATAATCGGGGGTGTCGCCTGTCTCGTGATAAACCCAACAAATACTTGGTTCGAGTGCGCGTAACTGCTTCAATGGATTAATCCCAAAACTGAAGGTCACATCGAGGAGAAGCTGCAGATGACCGAGAACACATCGTAGCCCTCCACCTAGGACATTATCGATGTTTACTCCTTTGAGATAATCGAGGTTAAACTTATTCGTTTCAAAAACGAACACGTCTACGGGTTTCTTTTTCATTGTGGATTCTCCACTGTCTCGCGGACATTTCTCACCACTCATCGGCAGGTGACGCCGCTGGCTTTCCGGCCACACGTTCCAACTGTTCTTTCCAAAGAACAACTTTTCAAAAACCACCTTACTGCCTTATCCATATTTTGTCAACCTACACAAATATTCTGCTATAGCTTATTATTTGTGTATGGGACTTTTGGAAGAAAGGACGAAAAAACGAGGGCGACAGGTGCGGGTGCAGAAAGCGATTCTCTCGACCATTGCAACAGCAGGGCTCGTGAGCATCGCGCTCTTGGCACCGAATGCGCTTCAGGTGCTCAAGCAGTTCGGCTGGAAACCGCACCGTCGATCACGCGAAGTTATCAGCCGCGCCCGTGCGCGGCTTCTTGAACATGGACTCCTGACGCGAGACGGGCGCGGATTCCTCTCCCTCACTCCGAAAGGCGAGGCAAAATTGCGCCAACTGGAGTATGCGGATTACAAACTCAAAAAACCGAAACGATGGGATGGTAAGTGGCGTGTACTTATTTTTGACATTCCCGAGCGACGCAAGAGGACAAGAGAAAGAATTAGGCGGACTCTCGCCACAATCGGTTTTCGCCTCCTCCAACGAAGCGTTTGGGTATACCCATATGATTGTGAGGACCTTATTGCACTCCTCAAGGCAGATTTCAAGGTCGGCAAAAATCTTCTCTACCTTATCGTAGAGGAAATGGAAGGTGATCGTATGCTTCGCGATTATTTTGGCCTTCCCCCTTCCAATTCATAATGCCCTGCAAAGTTAACACAATATCTTTTCCACTATGAATGATTTTCGTAGCGTCTCCCGCCTTTCTCCCCTACACAAATAATAAGCTATAGCTTATTATTTGTGTAGGGGGTTAAAAAGCCAGCGAGGAACACTCGCTGGCTTAGTGGAAAAGACTTTCACTACTGCTCTCCAATCACTGTATCGGTATGTGTGTGATCAAAAAGTTTATCGCTTCCCTCTAAGAGATATACATCGCGGATGCCGGCGGCAATCATCGCGTCCCAACACGGTGTACAACACCACCAATGCCCGTAGAGATAGAGGTCGGCGCCCGAGGCGTCCACCCCGCGCTTATGCGCATCTCTAACCGCACGCGCCTCGGCGTGATCTCTGTGCGAGGCACATCCAGGGCAGAGCCAGTACTTGGTACCGCTCGGCACTCTAAATAATTTTCGGATACAGTACTTTTGATGAAGATCGTAGGCCCATGAACCACGCCGCACTCGCGACTTATTGGCGCCAAAGGCCACCACGATATCATTCTTCACAATCACCGCGCCCGTCGGCTGTTTTGACTCGGTTGAGTGATCGTTTCTCACTTTTTCTGCTTCCTGCATGAACGCATTATCGGCGGGAACATATCGCACCATGCGACCCTCCGGCATATAAGGATATTGAATATCGTCTTTTGAGTCCATGTTGGCGTATTGTACTAACGCGCTATACTACCAGCAAGCTATACTACCCGCAATGACTGTATTTGATGAAATCTACCAGTCGCTCGTCCGCGACATAATGACAAAGGGAATCGCGGAAGTGAGTGAGCGAACACGACACGAGACGCGGGCAATTCCGGGAATGCATTTTTCGATTGACCTTGAAAAAGACGGCTTCCCGCTTCTCACGCTTCGCAAGATTCCGATAAAGATGTTCGTCGCGGAGCAAGTGTGGTTCATAAGCGCCGCGCGCAAACCCGAAGATTTTTTGCGCGACTTCACGCACATCTGGGACGACTTCACCAATCCGGGCGACACGCTTACCGTCGCCTACGGCTACCGATGGCGCAAGCACTTCGGGCGCGACCAGCTTGGCCTTCTCATTGACCTCCTCAAAAAAGAGCCGAGCTCGCGGCACGGAGTGGTCGTCACCTGGGACCCCGCGCAGGACGGACTCTCGCTCGTCAAAAAGAAAAATGTCCCCTGCCCCTACACATTCACCGTCAACGTCATCGGCGGGAGGTTGCATTTCCATAACATCATCCGCTCAAATGACGTCATTCTCGGAATGCCTGCGGATGTAACCGGCTTTGCGTTCCTTGCACATATTCTCGCGCAGAAATTGGGAGTACGCCCTGGTATCTACTCCCATTCTGTTTCAAACGCTCATATTTATGACAGCCATTACTTTGCGGCGGAGGAAATCATGAAGCGAAAGAACGACCACGCGTTAATCCGTCTCACTCTCCCCCCACACACCTTTGATCGCGCTGAGAAAAAGGATAAAAAACTCGTAGATGAAATTTTTGAAAATCTCTCGACACAGTATAAACCGCTTGAACCTATAAAAGGGTTAAAAATAGTTTTGTAACATGAAAGTATTTATCATCGCGGTACAGACGGTTGACGGATTCATCGCCCGAAAAGAGAGCGAGCCGTCGTTCGCGTGGACGAGCGGGGCTGATAAAAAAAATTTTGTGGAGCGGACGAAGAAGGCGGGAGTGGTGATTATGGGGCGGAAGACATTTGAGACAATCGGCAAACCTCTCAAAGATCGTCTCGTTGTCGTGTACTCGCATAAACCCTTATCAAAGCAATTTGAGGGAGTTGAGCAAACGGACAAAGCGCCCCGCGAGCTCCTCCAAGAGCTCGCGGGGCGCGGCTACTCCGAAGTAGCGGTATGTGGCGGCGCTTCCATCTACTCCCTCTTTCTCAAAGAAAGGGTGGTGGACACCCTCTACCTCACTCTTGAGCCCCGCCTTTTCGGCACAGGCATCAAACTCCTTTCCGAACCATTCGACGGTAGCTTACAGCTCGCGTCCAGTACAAAACTTGCCGCTAGTGTTCTACTATTAGAGTACACAATCACCTATGGCAGTTCTCACGAAAAATGATATCATGCGGCGCGTTGCGGAGGGCAACCTCGCCTTCACGCCGCCGCTTGACTCCTTCCAGCTCCACGATCATGTGGTGGATCTTCGTCTCGGCTTCACCTTCCTCATCCCGAAAACGTGGCGCCTCACCACGAAGGGTCGCGAGACGATGACCATAACGCACTTCAACAAGCCCGGCCTTCAGTACTTTGATGTGGTGGAGCTTGAGGAGGGGCAGTATTTTGAACTCCTCCCTGGTGAGTACGTCATTGTCGCAACGCTTGAGAAGGTGAAAGTTCCGAATGACCTCATGGGTGTCATGTATCCCCGCTCCTCCACCAATCGCAAGGGTCTCTCGCTTGATCTCACCGGCATTGTGGACTGCGGCTACGAGGGCGCGCTCGCGCTTCCCGTCCGCAACAACACGGGGGCGCAGATCGTGCGTCTGTACCCTGGCGAGCGTATCTGCCAGCTCACTTTTGAACTTCTCACTGAACCCGTTCTAAACCCGCGTAAACACAAATATCACAAGAAGGATATCGTGGAGGGGGTCGGTAAAGAGAAAGACGCTGAAGTAAAACTTGTTTTGAAAGGCGCTATCAAAACACTGAAAGAAAAATTTCCGGCGAAGTGAGATAACATCGCAAAAAGCCCCGCTAAGCGGTGGCTTTTGTTTTCCTATAATCGCTGTGCTTACTTCACATCCACGCCCATACTACGAGCGGAGCCCGCAAGGATATTCATTGCTTGCTCGGGAGTGTTTGCATTCAAGTCCCCCATCTTCGTTTCGGCAATCTTCCGAAGTTCCACCTTCGTCAGAGCACCCACCTTGGAGAGGTTCGGCTTGCCCGAACCCTTCTCTTTGCCGAGCGCCTTCAAGATGAGACTCGTGGCGGTCGGCGCCTTCACGCGGAAATCAAACGATTTGTCTTCGTAGACGTTAATAACAACGGGGAGCACTTGTCCCTTCTTCGCCTGTGTCGCGGCATTAAAGCGCGTTACGAACTCGCCGATGTTCACCTTCGCCTGTCCGAGCGCGGGTCCAAGCGGAGGCGCCGGTGTCGCCGCACCGCCCATCACAGAGACCTTCAATTTTCGTACAATCTTTTTTGCCATGGCACGATGCTAATCTACGAATAAGAGCGAATGACACGAATGGGCTTCAGATACTTATTTCTGAAATTTACAATCAACCCCAACTTGTGCCCACTCGCCGCGAGATATCTATTCATTTGATAATAATTCTCTTTTGTTACTACTGGCTTCGCCTTCAAATCCAACAAAATCTCTCCGTTTATAACAAAGTCAACGACATTTGTAAACCTTTCTTTGACACCATCTAAAGGAAGAGCTTTTTCACGTTCGTACGGTATCTTTTTCTCTTTCAGAAAAGTTTCCAATAAATCTCCATACTGACGCTCCCTGCAAAACCTACCTAAGTTATTGTGGACAGAGAACAAAACTCCATTCAACACGTAGGACAGTTCCTTATGGATGATTTTATTCGTGTCATTCGTTCCCATTCGTGTATTCGTGTCGTGTTATATCTTCTTCACCTGCAAAAAATCTAATTCCACCGGCGTTTCGCGCCCGAACATGGCGACGAGCACTTTCACCTTCCCGCGCTCGCGGTCCACCTCGCCCACCTTCCCTTCCAATTCTTTGAACGGTCCGTCCGTCACCACGACCGCATCGTCAATATCAAGCTCAATATTGTGCTCAACCTTATCCGACTTTATGCGGCGGAAGAGCTCGTCCATCTCCGCTGTCTGCAGGGGCACGGGATACACGCCGCTCCCGACAAAGCCGGTTACACGCGGGGTGTTGCGCACCACATACCATGAATCGTCGGTCACGATCATGTCCACGAGGACGTAGCCGGGGTAAATCTTCTCTTCCTCCTCCACGCGCTTCCCTCCCTTCACCCGGATTTTCTTCTCGGTCGGCACGATGACACTGAAAATTTTCTCGCCCATGCTAAGCGACTCAATGCGCTGCTTGAGGTTGCGTGCCACCGCGTTCTCATACCCTGCATAGGTATGAATGGCGTACCAGTTTCGTTCAGCTTCCAGTTTCTGTTTCATAGGCGTTGCCGAGAATTTAAATAATCTGCTTCAAGAGGAGCGAGAAGAGGTAATCAAAGACACCGAGGAATGCGGCCACGGCAATTGAGACGGCAATCACCACCGCTGTATACAGAAGGGTTTGCCGACGCGTCGGCCACGACACATGCTTCAGTTCTCCTCGTGTCTCCTTGATGTACTCCGATATGCCCATACGCTCCTTTATTAAAAACAGCCCCGAGGGCTCTTTTACGTTCTCTATACTACTCTCTATAGCGTAGTTTTGTCAAACGAGCCCGAACAGCACCCCGCCCCGCCAGTTGGCGGATAGCGGGACGGGGTGCGCTCTTATGTGCTCTCTGCTACATGCTCTGTGCTCTGTGATTCCTACCGTATCTCATATGTCACACTTACATTGGATGTAACCTTGTACTCGCCCGGGGTAATTTCAGGCGCTATCGGCTCGCTGTCTCCACCCCGCCCATACGCCGCCTCAAGCTTGTAGAGAGGGCCCGGATAGTACCCACCCTCCGAGTAAGACACCACGCGCAGGATCCGCACACCAAGGTCGCGGGCGAGCCCCTTCGCGCTCGCGGCGGCATCCGCGATCGCCTCGCCGCGAATCTCTTTTTTAATATCCTCCTCTTTGTCAACACTGAAGGAAAGCCCGCTCACGTCCGTCGCACCGAGTTCCCCAATACCGGAAAGAAGCTTCCCTGCATCCGCAAGCTTGCGTACCTTCACTTCAAGCGTCTGCGTCACGGTGTACCCTGCGAGACTGCGCTTCCCGTCCGGCACGGGGTAGTAGTTGGGACGGGCCTCCCGCTCGTAGTCGTACCGCGGATAAATCTGGTAGTTGATCGTCTTGATATCTTTTTCGGCGACGCCGTTCGTCTTGAGGAATGCAATGATCCCGTTGATTCCCTCCGTCGTCGCCGCCTGCGCGACCGAGACGATCGCCCCCTCCTCTGTTACACCGACGGTAAAGACCGCGAGATCGGGCACAACAACCCGCTCGCTCTTCCCCGACACGGTAATGGTACCCTGTGGCGGCGCGCCCGCGCCGACATACTTCAGTCCCTTGAACTCGGTGATTGTCTTACCAAGAAGGAAAATAGCCAGAAAACCGAGAACTGCAATAACACCGTTCTTGATGTGTTTATTTTCAAACATATTTACTTATGTGTATTTACTTGTAACAAGGTTACAGCATAGCAAATTTCTCCAAGAAGCAAAACTATTTAAGCTCTGCGATATCAAGTAAGTTCTCAAACAGCGCGAGGATAGTCATGGGACCAACGCCGCCGGGAACGGGGGTGATGGCGGCGACCATATCTTTGACTGCATCAAAATCAACATCGCCGACGAGGGGGCGGCGTCCCGCTTCCAGTTCCAGCTGGACGCCGCCCGAAACCGCATTGATACCGACGTCTACAACTACCTGCCCCCGTCCCGCCAAAAGATAATCCGCGCCGATGAGTCGCGGCTTTCCGATGGCGACAATAACAATGTCGCTCGCGCGCGTAATCTCCTTCGTGTTCGGAGTCTGACTGTGACACACCGTTACGACCGCGCCATGATTTTTGAGGAGCTGTGCGATCGGCGCGCCGACGAGGATGGAACGCCCGAGCACCGCAACTTTTTTCTCTGAAACGGAGATGTTGTAAAACTCCAAAAGCTCCACGATGCCTCGCGCCGTTGCGGGCACGACAGCTCTCTTGTCATTCTCCGCGAGACGTTTCTGATTGAGAGCAGTCAGTCCATCAATGTCTTTCTCGGGAGGAATCGTATTGATGATGCGCTCGCGCGAGAGGTGCGGTGGAAGCGGGAGCTGAACGATGATGCCGCTACATGACGCCTCGCGCCCTTGCTTTCCGACCTCCGCAATAACTTCCGCTTCGCCAGAAGACTCCGGAAGTGAGATGTGCTGAACGTGAACGCCCACTGACTCGCTAAAGCGCTTTTTGAGCTTGATGTACTCGTTTGATTCTCGTAACGCACCGATTTGAACAATGACGAGTGTCGGCGGTACAGGCAAGAGGCACACGCGCTCCCGAAAGCTCTCCATTCGCGCCTCGCGTGCTACTTTTCCGTCAAGAAGAATTGGCATTGTAAAATGTGTTACAATTTATACATTAGCATAAATGCTATTATTTTATGACAACACACTTTGAGAAAATACCGGGAAATGAAACGGCGGAGCGGGACAGGTGGGATATTGAGATACTCCTCAATCAATGGAGTGTTGTGAAAAACGAAGAACAAAAGGCGAATCTTATGCGTCAGTTCCTAAGCTATGACAAAGAACTGGTACGGGCGAGCGTTATGAAACGAAAGGCCGAAGCAAAACAGGCAGATAAAGCGCACGTGTTTGGCGATGACACCGAACGGCTTACGGGTACGGACCGCGCTTCGGAAGAGAGTGTTTCCAAACTAGAGGAGCTGGAATCAGAACTTGGATGAAACGCTGGCGGTGGCGTCTTAATTGAACGTGTTGCGGTCCATGGCAGCCGGAACCTGTTCCGGTCCTTTGTCGCGGTAGCGCTTGATGAAATCCTTGATGCGCCCTTCGGGAAGCGCTTCCTCTTCAAGATTGAAAGAATCAATTCTTCCCCATGATACGAGAGCGATGTCAGTGTCGTTCGCGCTTCGCGCCGTAACGATAACTTTCGGCAGGAGGAATTTTTTCTTGAGTACCTCCTTTGCCTCGTCTGAAATCCTTGGATGATATGAAATCCAGATATCGCCGTGCTCAAGGTTGTGAATAATGTACTCGTCCGGAACTGACTCCGTATAGAAATCGCGACGCGCCGTCTGACCATAGTGCGGTCCGCTCGTCGGAGGGTTGGTCGTGTACGCTGGGTGCTCGGCACCTAGGGAGATGTGGTCGCGGCTCTGGATTTCTACCACGCGGCTCATATCGGGACCCGCGTTCTCCTCTCCGGACCCACCCGCCCTGAAAAGCCATACCGCACCGAATACGATGACGAGAACCCCGCCAATCCAGATGAGACGCCTCGCCGTCTTGCGTGTTGCCACTCGTCGTTCCCTAGCGGCCTCCTCCGCTTCGCGGAGAGCCCGTTTTGACTCGTAACTATTTTGCCCGCTGTCTTCCTTTTGTAGTTCACTCATCGCGATACCACTGTAGCAAAAATTGCCATAAAAGAAAACACCGCTCCACAAGTAGGAACGGTGCGGGAGAAATGGCGGCAGAGAAAATGCTTGTTTCAAACGGTCGCAGGCGCTACGCGAGATTCGGCGTAGGAAACCGCTAACCGAATGCACTGTAGTATATTGACCAGCTCACTCTCCGTAACAAACTTCATGGTATTGAGCCCATCGTGAGTTAGGCCCGCCTCCTTGAGAATGACCGAGTTCCCGGCCTCTGCGAGGCCATGGGCGATCGCGGGGTTCGTTACCACAAACACATCCGTCTGCGCCGCGTCATCAACAAACTCGGCAACGCCTGCAATGCCGGTACACCTCTTCAGAGTGTTTGCACAGTGTTCAGGACAGATGAAACACACTCTAACCTTTCTCGGAGTAGAAGATGCCACGAGCTTCCTTTTGTTCTGCAAAACAGAACTGTCTTGCTGGAAAGTATAGTACCGAATTACGCACGAGAAATCAAACTGCATACCGACTTTCAATCACTCATACCGCAGGGCCTCAATCGGGTCCTTCTTCGCTGCCTGCCGCGCCGGATAGATGCCGAAGAGAATCCCGGTGAGTGCCGCCACAGCGACCGCGAGGAAAATGGCCGTCGGCGGGAGAGCGAAGAACCACCCCGTCGGGAGAACTCGCGAGAGAATAAAATACAAGAGAACGACGAGCGAGGAGCCGAGGAGTATTCCAACAACGCCGCCCATGGAAGTGAGCATCACCGCCTCAAGGAGGAACTGCTCTGTGATATCGCGGCTGTTCGCGCCGAGCGCCTTGCGGAGCCCGATCTCTCTTGTGCGCTCCGCGACCGCAACGAGCATGATGTTCATGATGCCGATGCCGCCGACGAGGAGCGAGATGGACGCGACGGCCGTGAGAAAAACAGTCATGATGGAAGTGATGTCGCCAAGCAAAGACAGCGCGTCTTCCTGTGTGCGCACCGTGAAGTCGTCTTTTGACGGATCGGTAATGCGATGCGTCTGCCGAAACACCGACGTTACGCGCGATACCACATAGGAAATGTTGTAATCGGGATGCGCTTGAATGAGGAGCACATTGTAGTAATCAATCCCGAGGAGCTGCTTCTGCGCCACGGTAATCGGAATAATCACCAGATTGTCCTGATCAACCCCGAACGGGCCGATACCTTCTTTTCCAAGCTGATGAATAGTTTTACCGACTGGGTCGCGTTCTCCGAAGAGGGTCTTCGCGATGGTACCCCCGATGACCGCAACCCGATTGAAAGAGAGAACGTCACTCTCTTTGAAGGCGGCTCCGCGCGCTATTTCGAGATCGCGGACCAAAAAGAAATCGGCTGTTGTCCCCTCAAACGTCACGGTCGTGTCGTTATTCTCAAACACCACCTTCGCCTGTCCCCGAACTTCCGGAGCGGTACGGAGCACACTCCCCTCGCGTGAGAGCGCATCCGTATCTTGCGCGGTAAGCGTCTTAACCACGACACCCTGCACCGAGGGAGGCGACGAGAACCGCGAACCCTTTGTCGCCCCGGGCACAATAAAAATAAGATTGGAGCCGATACCCTGTACTTGATTGAGGAGGAGCTTCGTCGCGGAGGTCCCGATAGAGAGGAGGAGTATAACCGAGGTGATGCCGATAACAATCCCGAGCATGGTGAGGAGAGAGCGGGCTCGCGCCTGCGTGATGCCTCTCCATGATGTTTGAATGACGTCCCGTATACGCATAGATGTTGGTTACTTTGAGAGGCCCGCGCTCGCGTGCCCCGCGACTCTCTCGTCAGACGCAATACGACCGTCCTTCATAGTTACAAGCCTACGCCCGTAGCGAGCGGTATACGTTTCGTGTGTTACAAGAATGATGGTGTGCCCCTCCTCGTTGAGGCGGCGGAGAATTTCCATGACCTGCGCGCCTGATACAGAATCAAGATTCCCCGTCGGCTCATCGGCGCAGATGATGCTTGGCTTGCAGACGAGCGCGCGGGCGATCGCGACCCGCTGCTTCTCCCCGCCCGAGAGCGTGTTCGCTTTCAAGTGAAGCTTCTCGGTAAGGCCGACTGACAGGACGGCGGCCTCAATCGCCGCGCGGCGCTCCTCCGGATGGAGGGACGAATAGAGGAGCGGGAGTTCTACGTTTTCATACACCGACATTCGCCCGAGAAGGTTGAATGCTTGAAAAACAAACCCGATCTCCTTGTTGCGGATCGCGGCGCGCTCTGCGTCTGAAAACGTCGCCGTGTCTCGTCCCCGAAAGCGGTACGTCCCGCGCGTCGGAGTGTCAAGGAAACTCACGAGGTGAAGAAGAGTTGATTTGCCCGAGCCAGAGGGCCCCATGATTGAAACAAACTCCCCCGAGAGCACCGTAAGAGACACTCCCTGGAGTGCGCGCATCCCGAGCGCGCCGTCGCCATACACCCTCTCAACTGTCTGAAGTTCAATCATCGCTTCGCGCCCGAAGCCCGACAATCTCAACAGTGTCGCCCTCGGACAGTCCAGAAACAATCTCAACGGCGCCGTCGCTCCCGCGGCTCCCGACAACGACCGGCTTGAGCGTGCTCCTACGATCCGTAACGACACGCGCAAATGTCCCCTCGTCGTTCTCAATAAGCGCGACCCCCGGGAGCGTCAAAACGTCGCGTTTCTCGGCAGTTGCAATACGCAAGTTCGCGGTCAAGCCGCTCCGGATCCGTTCATCGGGAACATCCATCATGACGATGATGCGAAAATTGACGACGCCGTCAATGATTGTTTCTGCCGGATCTACAAACGAAACGGTCCCCAAAAACACCTCGCCCGGAAACGCGTCAAAAATAATTTCAACGAAGTCGTCGTCTGCGATGCGCCCGATATCAACCTCCGGCACGTTCGCCTCAATCTCAAGCGCAGTAAGACCCGCCACGGAGATGAGAGGTGTGTATGCGGAAACACGTTCGCCTTCTGCTCCCTCCTCATCGGTAACCACACCTGTGAACGGAGCGCGCAGCGTCGCCTCGGCAATGTCATTCCTGATGGACGCGACGCTCGCCGCCGCTTTCGCGTACTCCGCCTCTTGTGCGGCGATTTCTTCCGAAGAACTTCCTGCTTGCGCCTTCGCGAGATTCTTTCCCTCAACGACAAATGCAGTGGATGCTTTGCGCCACGCGTCGTCCGATGAAGCGAGATTGACGAGCGCCGTATTGACCGACGTGCGCGCGGACAGAACGTCGTCCCGATACCCATCAACGGTCGTCTGCGAAGCTCCCGAGGATGCGGTGAGTCTGTTCACAATCTCCGCGGCGATTTCAAGAAACGCCTGCACGGCGCGCAGGTCCCGGTACGTCTCTGTGACGGAGCGGGAAAGGTCGCCCTCCCCGAGGCGCTCCGAACGATCCCGCCACTGTATGAGAACATCTTCCATGAGAATTCGCCTCTCCAGAAATGCACGCGCAAGTTCTGTATCACTCACCAAAAAATTCACCTTCGGATTCATCGTTCGAGGATTACTCACAAACTGGTCAACCGCGGAGCGCACCGCGCCGTCCGAGCGGGTAAAGGCGTCTTTGAGGATTACGGTGAGACTCTCGCGCGCCGTCGCGAGCGCAACCGCTCCCGCATTCTCCTTCGCCTCGGCGATGGCAAGATCCTCCTCGCGGGTGCCGCGCCGGAGTTCCGCGAGTTTTGCGGCGGCGGCGGCCTCTCCCGCAAGCGCCTCCGCGAGGCGGAGTTCGTCGGAACGGGTATCAAGCTTGATGAGCGCCTGTCCGCGGACGACGCGATCGCCGATGGAGATGAAAACGCGTCGAATGGCGCCGCCGCGCTCAAACGAGAGCGCCGCGCGCTTCATCGGCTTCACCTTCCCCGTTACGCTCACCTCCTCAACAACGACGCCCCGCGTGACTACTGCTATTGACTCATCGTTCGAAGCGCGCTCCCGTGACCGCGAAAAGATGATTGCGCCAAAAACGCCGAGTACAAGGGCGGTGCCGATAAGCGGGTAGCGGTACTTTTTTGTGAACCGTTTCATCATAAAGGTGCGGGGAATATAGCATAGACACGGCCACTTTCACAGACGCCGAAGTTCTGCAATACTAGTGCGCATGCAGTGCATCATTCTCGCCGCGGGAGAGGGGGTCCGGATGCGACCGCTCACCCTCACGACGCCGAAGCCGCTCCTTCGGGTCTACGGCAAGCCGATCATTGATCACATACTTGATTCGCTGCCAAGCGCGGTGGACAGCGTTGTTCTCGTGGTTGGATACAGGCGAGAGGCGCTCATTCGGTACCTCGGCGCCTCACGCGGCGGGCGCAGACTGGAGTACATCGTTCAGGAGAAGCCGACTGGCACCGCAGACGCGCTTCTCAAGGCGCGCGAAAAACTCACCGGAGCGTTTCTCCTCCTCTATGCGGACGACCTGCACGATCCGGAGGGACTGCGGCGCCTCGCGGCGGGAAATCGCCTTGCGCTCCTCGCGGCAGAACATGAACACC
>VMFH01000076.1 GCA_007375925.1 Parcubacteria group bacterium Gr01-1014_72
AGCGCGCGGGGAGCTTCGCGCCATCGGGGCGACCACTTTGAAGGAGTACCAGAAGTATATTGAGAAGGACCCCGCGCTCACGCGCCGTTTCCAGCCGGTGCAGGTTGCTGAGCCGGCGATTGAGGATGCCATTGCGATTCTCCGCGGGCTCAAAGAACGGTATGAGATCTACCACGGCGTACGGGTAACGGACGACGCCATTGTCGCGGCGGTCAATCTTTCGTCGCGCTATATTTCCGACCGGTACCTTCCCGACAAGGCGGTAGATTTGATTGATGAGGCGGCATCCGCGCTCAAAATGTCGCTTGAGAACAAACCCCCCGAGCTTGAGGACGCGCACCGTAGGATCGTCCGCCTTGAGATTGAGCGGGAGGCCCTCAAGAAGGAACTTCAGAGCAGTGTGAAGCGTACCACGAAGTCGCGCATCAAAAAGATTGAAGAGGAGGTCGCCGATCTCAAAGAGCGGACGGGGGACCTTGAACTTCGCTGGACGAACGAAAAAGAAATTATTTCAGAGCTGAAAAATTTGAAGAAGGGTTTGGAACAGGCGCGGCTTGAGGCCGATGCGGCGGAGATGCGGGTTGATTTGGCGAAGGCAGCCGAGATCCGGTACGGCAAGATTCCGCTCATGGAGAAGGACCTGGAGGCGAAGGAGAAGCGGCTCCGCAAGCTCCAGACGTCGCGCAGAATCCTCCGTGAGGAGGTGACCGAGCAGGATGTCGCCGACGTCGTGGCGCGCTGGACGGGCATCCCCGTCTCCAAGATGCTTGAGAGCGAACTTGCGAAAATCGCGCGGATGGATGATGAGCTCAAGCGCCGTATTATCGGTCAGGACGATACGGTCCGGCGCGTGTCGGACGCGGTCAAGCGTTCGCGCGCGGGCATCTCCGACCCGAACCGCCCCATCGGCTCGTTCCTCTTTTTGGGGCCGACGGGGGTGGGCAAGACGGAACTTACGAAGGCCTTGGCAGCGTTCATGTTCAATGACGAGCGCGCGCTCATTCGCCTTGATATGTCGGAATTCATGGAGAAACATTCGGTGTCCAAGCTCATCGGCGCGCCGCCCGGCTACGTCGGGTATGAAGAGGGGGGCACCTTTACCGAAACAGTGCGGCATCGTCCGTACTCGGTCATTCTCTTTGACGAGATTGAGAAGGCGCACCCGGAGGTTTTCAATATTCTCCTCCAGATTCTTGACAACGGACGGCTCACCGACGCGAAGGGCCGCGTGGTGAATTTCCGCAACGCGATTGTCATTCTCACGTCCAACATCGGCGCGCAGTACATAGACAAGATGCAGAAGCTCGGATTCGCGAGCGCACCGGCGGAAGTATCGGAGGAGCGAGCGGGATACGAAGACGCGAAGGCGCGGGTGATGAGTGCACTCAAAGATTTCTTCCGGCCCGAGTTTTTGAACCGGCTGGACGACATCATCATCTTTGACATTCTGTCGCGCGAGTCTATTCGCGCCATCGTTGATATTCAGATTACGCTGGTGAGAGAGCGGCTCGCGGGGAAGGACATTGATCTCTCCGTGTCGGCAGAAGTGCTGGAGTACCTCGGGAAGGAAGGGTATAACCCGCAGTACGGCGCGCGGCCGCTTCGGCGCCTCATTCAGAACAAGATTCTGAATCCGGTCGCCTCGCTCATCATAGAGCAGAAGGTCGGGGAGGGTGGAGAAATCATCGTTACGCTGAAGGGCGGAGAGTTCTTTTTTGACGTGAAGAAGGGGAAGAAAAGCGTTATCATCAAAACATCCGAGCTTGGCGAGGCGGCGGAGGCGGTGAAGTAGGAAACAGAACACAGAGCACGGAACACGGAGCATGGGGCATCGGCACGGCCCCGTCCCGCTAGAAACGGGACGGGGCCTGCCCGTTTTGAAAATTCATCAGACTTTGGTAGGATTCCTTTGTTCGCGCCGGTACCGAAGCGGTCAAACGGGACGCGCTGTAAACGCGTTGGCCATAGGCCTACGTTGGTTCGAATCCAACCCGGCGCATAGCGAGTCCGCGGGTTTGCGGCGGGAGTAATCCCCGTTTTTAATGTTGCGCTCTTTTGCTCCCGTTTTTGTGTTATACTATCTCAAAAGGTCGGCGCGTAAGCTCAAAATATACATACCATGGCAGAGAAAAAAATCGCTACCGTCACGCACTGGTACGACAAACTAGGCGTTGCGGTTTTGAATCTGACCGGCGCACTCTCGGTCGGAGACCGCGTGAAGGTGAAGCGGGGCGGTGAGGAGCATGAGGACACCGTCGCCTCCATCCAAATTGATCACAAGGACGTTCCGAGCGCCGCGAAAGGGAAGGACGTTGCCGTCAAGCTCGGAGAGAAGACCAAAGAGGGAGCGGAAGTTTTTAAGTTGGAGTAGTTTCGCTTCGCTTTCCTCACACTCCCTCACAACATTCCAACATTCTCAAGAATGTTGGAATGTTGTGGACATAGGAGACAAGGTCGTCGCGTTGGTTGCCCGCGGCAGTTTTTACGATATGATGGAACGGTATGAACGGAAACGCTTGCGCGGGTTTGCGAACCTGGATTGAGGTTGACCAGAAGGCGATAGCGAAAAACT
>VMFH01000006.1 GCA_007375925.1 Parcubacteria group bacterium Gr01-1014_72
CCGCAAGGGCCAGCGCCGGGAGCTGAAGGCGCCCGGCAGCTTCTACGAATACAACGACGTGCGGGTGAACGTGCTGGGCTATGCCCTGCTCAAGCTCTTCCGCCGGACTTTTCGGCTTCTCTCCACGAGTAGCTTCTGCCATACCCTCTTATTGTATATCCTCTTGGCAAAGCGAGCGATACCGTAGGCACTAGTCGTTGCGGGTGAGAATTTCGGGTTCCCCGTCAGTAATGAGAATGGTGTGCTCAAAGTGCGTGGCGCGGGAGCCGTCCTTTGTTTTGTAAGTGAAGCCGTCGTCTGCCAGAACGATTACGTGTTTCCCTTCCGTGAGCATCGGCTCAATCGCAATCACCATTCCGCTTTGAAGCGGGACTCCCTCGCCTCGCTTTCCAAAATTCGGTATGAACGGATCCTCGTGCACCGCGTATCCCACCCCGTGACCGGCAAGCTCTCTCACGATACCGAACCCGCTTGGACGGACAAACGCTTCAATTGCGGCTCCGATGTCGCCGGTCGTCGCGCCCGCGCGCGCGGCAGCAATGCCGACAACAAGCGCCTCGCGCGTGACGGAGAGGAGACGCTCGCCCGCCCTGTCGGTCTTCCCCCCAACTGCAATCGTCATCGCGGCATCAACAAAGAGCCCTTCATGAATGAGTCCCGCATCAATGCCGACAATGTCGCCTGCCCGCAAAACCTTTTCTGCAGTCGGGACACCGTGCACCACCTCGTCATTCACAGAAACACAGAGCGTCGCGGGGAAGGGTTTTGCGTCGCGTTTCCCGCGGTATCCGAGAAATGAAGGGCGGTCGCCCCCCTCCTCTATGAGACACCGCGCTGCTCGGTCAAGCTCCTCTGCTGAAATGCCGGGACGCGCCGTCGTCGCAACAGCCGCGAGCGTGCGTGCGAGGCGCCTCCCGCCTTCGCGCAGTTTTATAATTTCTTCCGGCTTTTTTATCGTGACCGCCACAAAAGTTTATTCAAGATTCTTCAGTATATCTGCATGCACCTCTCCAATGGAGCGCTCCCCGCTGATGTCCGCGAAGTGGTACTCGGGATTGGTGCGGTAAAACTCAACAACCGGCGCAACATCCGTCTCATACCAATCAAGGCGCGCTTTGATGTCCTTCGCGGTGTCGTCGGAGCGGCGGCGCGCGAGGAGCCGCTCCTCGGCCCAGTCGCGCCTCACGTTGAGGTGGATAATAACGGGGCGTTTGCGCCCGTAAAATTTGAACGCCGAATCAAGCACGTGCGCCTCATGGAACTTGCGCGGCGTGCCGTCAAGCACAATGTGATCATCCGCCGCGAGCCGCTCAATGAAGGCCCCGCCCCACATCCAGATGACGAGAAACTCGGGCTGGATGCCCCCCGCGCTGTAGATGGCGTTTGAGAGTTCGTGTGTGTACCCTTCTCCCCTGATAAACTCGCGAAAGCGTACCCCCGTCTCAAGATGAAAGATCCGGCGCGCGTGCTCGCGCGCCGAGAGCTTCTCCATGAGAAGTTTCGCCTGCGTCCCCTTGCCGCACCCGCTCCGGCCCAAAAAGACTACCGTGTAGGGATCCATCCCGTTAGAGTTTTTCATATATCGGTTTTCTGCAAAAATAGCTGGCCTAAAATATACACGTGTGTACAAAAAAACGTTGTTGTAAAACTCTAACGGGATCCATGGGGATGAGTATACCCGAAAACCGACCTAAAAACTATTTCTCCCTCTATATTTCCTAGCGAGCCCACAGGCGAAAACTTGTTTTCATCTGGGGCGAGCGACGGAAATTCAAGCGATTTAGGCTCTGTGACATCGCTTATACTTTTTTGAGGTACGCTGAGACTGTTCGGCGCTTGAACGCCCTGCCGCGCAAAAGATGTTTATGAGACTTCTCAAGTTTACATATCTCAAAAAACGGCCCGAAAAAATCCGCGAGTTCATCCTCTGCCCAAACGTGTTCATACACCCCAAAGGTCGGGTGAATGTATGAATTATCTTCTCCTGCTCCGTACTGGCGTATCAGACGCTCTGCATGCCTGTCACCCTCTAGAAGAAACCCCTTAAGAAAAAGAAATCCGTCGGGCGAGAGTACGCGCAGGATTTCGGTGCGGAGTCCTGCCCGCTCCGCTACGCGCAGCGTATGGGAGGTCATCATATCCAAGACAAAATCCACTGAGCCATTCTCCATCGGCAAGGGTTCTGTAATTGAACGAACCTCAAACGTGAGCGGGAGGCCCGCGACTTTGAGGCGTGCCTGCCAAATCGCTTCCGCCGAGCTGTCTATCCCAACACCGCGACACCCGAACGTTTTTGAGAGGTAGATGAGATTCCGCCCATTCCCGCACCCAAGATCAAGAATCGTCGTGCGGCGGGTGAGGGCTCCTTCTCCGAAGCGGCGCTTGAGCCAGCGCGTAAACTTCGTGAGGTCCGCAGAGGGCTCCTGTGAAAGCCGGAGGTGCAACGGATTGCGATACTCGCGATTCCAAAATTGTTCTCGACGAGGGCGCATGCGAAACAGAGTACCTCAAAAGAACGAGGAAACAAAGGCGAGAAGACCAACGGATACAAAGAGCGCTCTGCTTACGATTTCTTTGATCATGATTGCAATCAACTACCTCGCATCAAGCTGACGGGTATGCCCGCCAGCTTGATGGCAGGAGGTAGTTGACCCAGCACCATTTTTACCGAATGGTTGTTTCTAGCTGTATGCATGATTGAGCAGAGATTCTTCATATATCATTAGTTTTACATCGGTGAAAATGGTGCTGGGTTTATTATCTGCATTCCGCATTCATCCCCGTCCCGCTTGGGAGCGGGACGGGGTATTCTGCGGGCAGATAATAAAAAGTGCGTCCGGCACTTCCCTACAACTCCCGCTATGACGCATACATTATACGTGACAACTTTCAGTTCGCCAAACAAACGGCTCATCCGCCGCGGCGGATGAGCCGTTAAAATTCTTCGGGATATCATACACTCGTACACTTTTCCACACAGGGTTACCCTGTGTCAGCCGTTCAAAATCCTCATACACAAATCTTAAGCTATAGCTTAAGATTTGTGGGTATTGACAAATTTTCCACACAGAGAATTTCCTATGAGGTTACCCTATGTTTTTCCCTATTGCTTCTGCGTTATTCAGCCTACCGTCTGCGTCATTCTGCGATGAGAGAGTATTTTCCTAATACTCTCTCATAGAGACCTGCGCGTTGAGTTTCTTCAAAAGGTCAAGAACGACCGAAACGACGATGAGGAGTGCCGTACCGCCGATAGCCAATGCCGAGTTCCCCGTAACACCCTGCATGATGAGCGGCAGGACCGCAATGACACCGAGAAAGAGCGCGCCGACCAAGGTAATTCTTGTGAGCACCGTAGAGAGATACTCCGCCGTCTGGTGCCCGGGCCGAACACCGGGAATGAATGCCCCCGATTTCTGGAGGTTTGTGGAGATGGCATCAGGATCAAAGGTCACGGCGGTGTAGAAGTAGGTGAAGAGAAACACAAACACGAAGTAGAGGAGCGCGTAGAACCAACTGTTCTCAAGTAAGCGCAGGAGGAAGGAAACAATTTTGTGGAGGAGCGCACTATCAATACCGGAGAGAAAGTTGAGGATCATCTGCGGAAAGAGGAGGATGGAGAGCGCGAAAATAATCGGGATGACGCCCGCCTGATTTACCCGAAGCGGCAGGTAGGTGGAGACGCCGCCGTACACCTTCATGCCGCGCACCCGCTTCGCGTAGGTGACCGGAATCGGACGCTCCGCTTCAGTCACGAAAATGACGCCGAAGATGATCGCGATGGCCGCCACGGCGAAACCAAGATAGAGCGGAATCTGCGACGCGTCAAAATTGAGCTCAAGTTGCACGAGTGCGGAGGGGAGGCCCGCCACAATGCCGGCAAAGATGATGAGCGAGGCGCCGTTGCCGACACCAAACTCGGTGATGAGTTCGCCGACCCACATGAGGAGTACGGAGCCCGCGGCAATGACAATGATGTTCACGGCCATCTCAAGAACGGAGAGATCCGGCACAACGCCCTGACGGGCGAGGAGCGTCAGAAATCCAAACCCCTGCAGGAGCGCGAGGGGGATGGTGATGAGGCGCGAGTACTGGGTGAACTTTTTCCTGCCCGCCTCTCCCTCTTCGTGGTAGAGCGCCTTGAGCCGCGGCGACATCATCGTAAGGAGCTGCATGATGATTGAGGCGGTAATATAGGGCCCGACGCCGAGCATCATGATGGAGAGGTTGGAAAGGCCGCCCCCCGAAAAAATGTTGAGGAGCCCGAGGAACTGGTTGCCCGTAAAGAGCCGCTCAAGTTGGAGTGTATCAATCCCCGGAATGGGGATGGCCGCAAAGAGGCGGAACACGACAAGCGCCCCGACGGTAAAGAGAATCCGACGGCGAAGCACGTGGTCCTCTAAAAGCAATCGCAGTTTGTTGAGCAGTGTTTGCATGAAAAATAATCCAAAATGAGTCCCCGTTACTCTTGTATGGTGCCGCCTCCCCTCTCTATCGCCCGACGCACGCGCGCTGAAGCGCCGATGCCGGACAAAGAAAGGCGCACGTCAGACTCCCCCGCACCACGAACCTTAATTGAGCGCATCATGTCGCTCTTCCGGATGAGACCCGCCGCACGGAGAGCTTCTTTTGTCACGGACGAATCCCTCGGAAATGCCTTGGTGAGAAGGGCGAGTGAGAGCGTAATCGGCTTCTCGGCGATACTTTTGAGCCCATGCTTGCCCCGCCCGCGGAGTTTCGGGAGCTTCTTGATTATATCGCGCCACTCGGGACGGATCTTGTGGCCGGCCCGAGCGGTCTGCCCCTTGCCGCCGCGTCCCGAGGTCTTCCCTCGTTTACCTCCTCGCCCAACCTGCACGGAACGACGGCGCGCATGGAGTGGTTGTATCGTATGGAACTGCATAGTAAAAAATATTATAGAATCCCAATCTACAAATTATCATCCAAATGCTACAAATGATTAAGAACGCGCTTATGCGGACTGCACTGGTTGTACTGGTTGTGCGGACTGTTCTCCGGAAGGATGTTGTGCGTGCTCCTCTCTTCTATGAGCCATCATCATGGGGCGGAATCCCGACAGCGCCTTCACCGCCGCCCGCGCGTTGTTGAGCTTATTCTTACTCCCCGAGAGCACCTTGGCAGTAACATCCTTCACGCCCCCGAGCTCCAACACGTCGCGAACCGACGTGCCCGCAACAAGGCCGCGGCGGGGCGCAGGCATGATGGTAACAATCGCACTGCAGTACTTTGCAGAAACGATGTGCGGAATTGAGGACGTTTTCGTGAGTGGGATCATGAGGAGGTGTTTTTTGGCGTTGCGGAGCGCCTTATCAATCGCCAGTGAGGTGTCAGCGCCCTTCCCAAGGCCCACCCCGACAGACCCGCGCCTGTTCCCCGCAACAAGCGCGACGCTGAAATTGAAACGTCGCCCGCCGGCCGCAACGCGGGCAACGCGCCGGATAGTGAGAATCTTCTGGTCAAACTCGGGGCGGACGCGCTCGCGCGGCGCGCGGAAGTGACGGGACGGGGACGCGCCGCGGCGCGCGCGAGAGGCGCGGGGAGCGCCCTCGCCCGGACGTGCGCTCTTCACCGGAGGCGTCGTCACGCTGGTTTGTGGGGTCTGTACTGAAACATCTTGTGCTGTTTTTTCCGTCATGGTGGGGGTTCTACAGTGAGAGACCGGCGGCGCGGGCCGCATCCGCAAGGACTTTCACATTCCCGCGGTACAGGTAGCCCCCCCTGTCAAAAACGACTTTTTGTATCTTCTGCTCCCGGGCCCGTTTTGCAATCGCCTCGCCGACTGCGGCAGCCTGTTCGCGCATACTCTTCCTCTTGACGCCCGCATGCGCGGCCGAAGAGATGTAGGCGAGTGTCTGCCCCGCGCTGTCGTCAATGAGCTGCGCGCAGAAGTAGCGGTTTGAACGATACACCGAAAGGCGCGGCCGCTGTGCCGTGCCCGACACCCGTGCACGGACGCGACGGTGGCGTCTCTCTCTCTGTATGTGACGTTCTGTACTCGATGTCATGGTAAATAAATTAGGCCGCTGCAGTCGCCTTCTTGCCTTGCTTGCGGCGGATCACCTCTCCCTCATAGCGAATTCCCTTCCCCTTGTAGGGCTCGGCTGGTTTCCGCGCCCGCGTGCGTGCCGCGAAATCTCCGACCAGTTCTTTATCCGAGCCCTTTACCGTAACAAGATTCTTCTCGGCTGTCACCGTGAGGCCCTCGGGAATTGAGACAGCAACCGGGTGGCTAAAGCCGAGATTGAGAGCGAGAACCCCCCCCTTCACCTCTGACTTGAAACCGATACCCTCAATGATGAGGCGCTTCTCAAACGGCTTCGCGACGCCCATCATCATGTTCCGAAGATGCGCGGCGTATGTGCCGAGGAGCGCCTTATTTTTCGGGCGTTCGTGCCGCACCTTGAGTTCAATCGCTTTCTCGCCGATGGTGATGGAAACGTCATCGCGGAAGGGGCGGGAGATGATGCCGGCAGGTCCTTTTGTTGTCACGACTCCCCCGGCGAGCGTAACGGTTACGCCTGAGGGAATTTCCAGTGGTCTTTTTGCGAGACGGCTCATGTTATTGTATCGATGCGAATATGCGAATTATGCGAATGCTACGAATGGGGTGAGTGTAGCGATACTAATATACGAATTATACTAATGATACGAATGGGCCGCGAAAGAATTTTTATTCGTATAATTCGTACCCATTCGTATATTTGCATCGTGTACTTTTACCATATCTTAAAAAGCACCTCCCCTCCCACCCGCGCCTTTCGCGCGTCCTCGCCAAAGAGGATGCCGTTCGTCGTTGAAAGCACATAGCGCCCAAAACCGCTCCGGAGGGGGTAGAGGAGCGCGGAGCGCTTGTAGATCCGACGCGAGGGTTTTGAGACACGCGAAACGCCCTGAATCCTCGGGCCTCCGTCCACATACGCAATTTTCACCTCAATCGTCTTAGTCTGCTTTTTCCCGCGCCGCGTCACGTCCGCAACCCATCCTCCTTCTTTGAGAAGCGCCGCGACGGCGAACACGAGCTTTGAGTAGGGAAATACAATCTCCTCCTTGTGGGCGACGCTCGCATTTTTGAGCTGTGTTATGAATTGTGAGATGGGGTCGGTCATGAAAGTTAAAAATGTAAATATAAAAGTGCAAAATTATGGGTGTCATATGCGCTTACCATGAAGATTTCTTGATGCCCGGGATGAGGCCCTCGTTCGCAAACTCGCGGAAACAGATACGGCACAGACCGAAGTCGCGCATGAAACCGCGCTTCCGTCCGCAACGGAAACACCGCCGCACAATTCGGGAACTGAACTTGGGCTTCTTTGCGGCCCGAGCTATGACTGATGTTTTCGCCATAACAAAATTAAACGCCCTTGCGAGCGTTTCCCTATCGTATCAAACCCCTTGCGGTATGTCAAAAATTCTTCTTACTTCTTCCCCTTTTCCTGCTTCGCAAACGGGACACCGATGTGGCGGAGGAATGCAACTGCTTCCTGTTTTGTGCGAGCGCTTGTCACGATGGTGACCGACATACCAAACACGTCTTTAAGCTCTTCATCGGTAGTTTCCGGAAATATAGTGTGTTCGCGGATGCCGATAGTGATGTTGCCCATGCCGTCCACGCTCCCCTCGGAAATACCGCGGAAGTCTTTCGTGCGAGGGAATGCCACGTTGAGGAGCTTCTCCAAAAACCCCCGCATGCGCTCCCCCCGAAGCGTCGCCTGAACACCGACTGTTTCCCCCTGCCGCACCTTGAAAGAGGCGATTGATTTTTTTGCCCCCCGCGGTGAGGGCTTCTGGCCGGTAATTTTTGTGAGTCGGTCAGACACCACGTCAATTTTTTTCTTGTCTTTGAATGAACCGGTACCCGCGGAAATCACGACCTTCAGGAGGCGCGGCACCTGCATCGGATTCTTGTATCCGAAGTTCTCCTTGAGCGCTTCAAACGCGCTCCGTTCAAGTTCTTTTATCGTTTGTTTTGTTTTTGTCATGGTAAAAATGGAAGGTGTAAATCTAATTCGCCGCGGCGGATGCAAAGTGACGGTGTAAAGTGAAAATTAGAACCGATATCTTCTTAAAACTTTTAATTTTTGATTGTCACTTTAAACTTTTCACTTTCAACTTTAAACTTTTTTTATGTTGGACACATGGATCGGCATCGGCTTTTCAATAACCTGCCCCTTCTGTCCAGCGCGGCGCGCCCGCTGCGCGCGCTTCACGGTGTTGATTCCGGCAATAATGACACGGTCTTCTCTCGGAAGCGCACGAAGCACCTTTCCGCTCTTACCGCGATCGTCTCCCGTCAAAACAAGCGCCATATCTCCTTTTTTTATTTTCATAACAGTATCGATGCGAATATACAAATTATGCGAATGATACGAATGGGTTCAGACTGATTTCTTTATTCGTTTCATTCGTACCCATTCGTATATTTGCATCGTGTACATTCGTGTCATTCGACTCTTATTCGTAATTGGTGTCGTGTTACACAATCTCAGCCGCCTTCGCTACAATCGTCTGGAACCCTCGCTCCGAAATTTCCCGCGGGATGGGACCGAAAATGCGCCCCGCAATCGGTTCAACACGGGCTTTATCAAGAAGCACCACCGCATTTTCGTCAAATCGGATGTACGAGCCGTCGGGGCGGCGGTAGGACTTGCGCTGCCGCACCACAACAGCCGCGTGCACATCCTTCTTCTTGACTGCCTTCCTCGGTTGCGCGGTCTGGACGGAGAGAATCACAACATCACCGAGCTCCGCATACCGACGCTTACTTCCACCGAGAACTTTGAAAACGCGTCCGAGCTTGCCGCCGGAGTTATCAGCGATATTCACGATGGAGCGGGGCTGAATCATGGAAATGGTTGGTAGTCTTTAGCTATTAGTCTGTAGTCTATAGTCTATTAAGCTAGGCATTGAAAATTTTATTGATTCTACACAATTCTGAAATGTTTTCTTTTGGAAAGGGGGCGGCATGAACGAATCAGTACCGCGTCGCCAACCGTCTTCGTGTTTCCGGCATCGTGCGCGAGGACGCGAGCGGCAACCTTGCGGTACTTTCCGTACCGCGGGTCCTTCACGAAGCGGACAATCTTTACGACCACGGTATCCTTCATCTTGTTTGAAACCACAACACCGCGCAGGGCGCCCTTCGTGGCAGTACTGTTTTGTCCTTTCACTGTGTTCATAACAATGTTTACCGAGCTACTTCAAAATACCTGCCCTCTCCCGCACCCGAAGCTCCGTCATAATGCGCGCAACCTCCCGCCGGAGCATCCTCCCCTCTCGAACATTCTTGCTCTTACTGCCGGCGGTTCCAAAGAAAAATGCCCGGAGCGCCGCGCGGCGGGAGGTGAGAAGGTGCTTCAACTCTTCGGCTGTTTTCTCTTTCATGTGAATATGGATGGGGGGAGATATAGTAGCTCCGGCGACTCCTTTCTGCAACCACCCCCGTTATCCTTCCCTACGGGTTACAACAGCCGTTTTGAGGGGGAGCTTCGTGCCCGCTTTGCGAAGCGCCTCCCGCGCGGTCATAGATTCCATACCATCTATCTCAAAAATAACCCGCCCGGGCCTCACCTGGAACTGGTACCCCTCCAGGTCGCCCTTTCCGGCGCCCATCGGCACTTCAGCGGGCTTCCCCGTGTACGGCATATCGGGGAAAATACGGATCCATATCTTGCCGAGCTTTCCGGCAGAGCGCGCGAGAACCTTGCGCGCGGCCTCAATCTGGTTTGAGCGCACTCGTCCGGCGGAAATCGCCTTGAGTCCGAAGGACCCGAACGAAAGATCGGTTCCGCGCGTTTCAACAAACGCGCGCTTCGGATTCCGGCGCATCGTGTGCCACTTGCGATATTTAACTTTTTTGGGCAACAACATATAGGTAATGAAAAATGAAAATCTAAAAGTGAAAAATTACAATTCAAAATTAAAAATTATAGAACTTTACATTTTGCACTGTCACTTTACATTTTGAGATTTCAGCTTTGCACTATCAAAGATTTCTCCCTTATAAATCCACACTTTGATGCCGATATCGCCGTAGCTCATATGCGCCCGCTCGCGGGCGAAATCAACATCGGCACGAAGCGTCTGAAGAGGGATGCGCCCGCGCTTTATCTCCTCCGTCCGAGCCATATCCGCGCCGCCGAGCCGCCCGCCAAGGTATATCTTGACCCCCTTGACGTCGCGATTCGCCATCACCTTCTCAACCATCTGCTTCAACACGCGCCGAAATGGCAGGCGTTTCTCCAGTGATTCCGCGACCATTTGGGAGACGATCGCGGCGTTGGATTCCGGAGAGCGAATTTCCTCAATATCAAGCTTCATGTCGCTCCCCTGCGGGGGGGTACGCCGCTTGAGAAGGTTCGCGATGTCGCTTTTGAGTTTCACCGCACCCTCGCCGCTCCGCCCGATGAGGAGACCCGGCCGCGCCGTCTTGATGATGATGCGAAAGAGTTTCGGTCCGCGCTCAATCTCAACGGAACTGACGAAGAGGCCGCGCAGCCGCTTCTGATGGCCGCACCCGACCCGCGGGCGCGGGGGGTCATTCGTTTCAAGGTCGGCCCCGCATCCACACGGAGTTCCTTCACGAAAAGATTGTCGCGCAGTGCATGATCATTATTCTCTGCATTCCTGATACCGCTTGCGAGGAGCTTGCGCAGCGGAACAACGGCCGCCTTTGTGGTTACAGAGAGAATAGCGAGCGCGTCGGAGACGCTCTTCCCCGCAATGGCGCGGGCAACGAGCCGCAGCTTGCGCGGCGACTGGCGATAGTTTTTGAGAAAAGCTTTCATACCAGTATCGATACGAATATACGAATTATGCGAATGATACGAATGGGGTAACGATGCGAATATACGAATTATACTAATGCTACGAATGGGGTGAGTGTAGCGATACTAATATACAAATTATACCAATGATGCGAATGGGACTTTCATATTCGTTTTATTCGTACTCATTCGTATATTTGCATCGTGTACATTTACTTCTTCGTCTCCACGGCGGCCTTCGCGGCCGACGCGGCTGCGATCTCCGCTTCCTTCTTCTTCATCTCCAATTCCTTCTGCATCTTGCCCCCGTGCTTCACAAACTTGCGTGTCAGCGAAAACTCTCCGAGCCGGTGCCCGACCATGTCTTCAGACACAAGCACTTCAAGAAAATCTTTGCCGTTATGCACGAGAAACTTGAACCCGACCATTTCGGGGCTGATTTCAGAGGCACGGCTCCATGTTTTTATAGGCGCCGCCGATTCAGGCCGCTTCCCCGCAATCTTCCTCAAAAGACGCGCATCAACGTATGGACCTTTCTTGATTGATCGTGCCATTTTATAAAAGGCGGGAGAGCGACCGCGTGCCGCCTTAGCTTTAGCGGTAGCGCAGAGAAACGAAAAAGGCCTCCCCGAGCCGTCAGGGAATACTAGCAGACGCTCTGTAGCACTGTCAATTTTTATACTAAACGGCTCATCCCGCTTGTAGCGGGATGAGCCGTTAGAAATCTTTCTTCTTTTTTGCGCGATGCCTACTTCACCTCCGCGCCCCTCTTCCCGACTTTGCGGCGGGAGAGGATAAAGACGTTTGAATACTTCTTGCGGCGGCGGCTCTTCTGCCCCTTGCCGACCGGCCTTCCAGTCCACGTGATGAGGCGGCGGCGGCCGCGGCCCTGTCGCCCCTCTCCACCGCCGTATGGGTGATCCACGGGGTTCATCGCCGAGCCGCGCACCGTCGGGCGGATACCGAGCCACCTTGAACGGCCCGCCTTTCCGATGACGATGAGCCGGTTTTCTTCATTTGAAACTTCTCCGACCGACGCCCATGCGCCGTCAATGACCTTGCGCACTTCCGTGGAAGGAAGCCGCAGGTGCGTGTACCCTCCCTCGTGGGCAAGCACCTCGGCGAAACTGCCGGCGGAGCGCACGAGTTTCGCCCCACCCGCGGGACGGATCTCAACATTGTACACAAATGTTCCAACGGGAATCTTTCCAATCGGGAGGCGGTTTCCGGGCTTCACCGGCGCATCCTCGGCAACCATGAACGTATCGCCGTTGCGAAGCGATTTCGGAAGGAGCACATAGCGGCGCTCCCCGTCACGGTACGCGACGAGACCGATGAAACCGGTACGGTTCGGGTCATACTCCACCGAGAGGATCGTCGCGAGTATGTTCTTTTTGTTGTACGAAAAATCAACGAGGCGGTAGCGGCGCTTCACGCCGCCTCCCTTGTGCCGCACACTGATGCGCCCCGAAGCGCCGCGCCCGACGTGGCGTTTGTACCCCTTGGTGAGAAATTTTGCCGGTTCGGCGCCGGAAAGAAGCTCCCGAAAAGGAATGGTGGTCATCTGTCGGCGCGATGGAGTTGTCGGGCGATA
>VMFH01000007.1 GCA_007375925.1 Parcubacteria group bacterium Gr01-1014_72
GTTGGGGCACAGGCGGAGATATTGAAGACATAGCGACCGGCAGGAATGTTTGGAATAGCGGCGGTGAAGCTGGCAGCTGAGGTGGGAAGATTCTCAAAAAGCGTGAAATGAGACGTTCCCCTCGGGTCGTGCTCAATGAGGCGGCCCATTATCTTCCAATCGGCAGGAACGTTTGCGGTGCTCCAGGAGAAAAGAACGTACGTGCCCTTCATGACAGAGACGCCTTCAGGGGCGAGGACGGAGATGGAGGGGGTGGGAGTTGACACTATTCCAGAAGCGCTACCGCCGGAACCCTCATCGCGAATCGGTACATCAGCAAAGACAGAGAGCGGTTGAATGAAAATAGAGACGGCAAGAACTCCACTAAAGATTGAGTGGAGGAAATGCATATGCCGCAAGGATTCTTTGCCAAACAAACTCATCGTGTAAGTTGGAATTACATACCGAAACAAGAACATTCTCACCATAGACACCGCCATGTCAAGAAAGATACACCGCAGAGGTATGAGTAAAAAATGGCCTAACAGAGGCGTGTATTACGAACACTACACGGATGTCCTTTAGAAAAGCTTTCGCTGTCTAATATTTTTCCTAATACAAGAAAAAGGTGTCCTTTTCAAATTAAAATGATGTTTATTGAGTATGTCCTTTATAGGGATTCTTTGTCCATTAAACACAGAGGGTTCTGTAGGTGTAAAGGACACTGCACGATACTCTCCTCCAGCGGAGAAAAAGTTACAAAACATTATTTAAAGAATGGAAGAGCTCCGTCGCTCACGACCCATCACTGCAGTTGAAAAAACGCTGAAACAAAAGACTTCTCTCGCATTGTGGTACTATATCTTTGTGAATGAACGCCTGCTGAAACCATACGAACCGCACGAAACGGAAGCAAGAATCTACAAGCTTTGGGAGGAAAGCGGTTTTTTTAACCCTGACAATCTACCTGAACGAAAGGGGGGCTGCTACACGATCATCATGCCACCCACCAACGCCAATGGCGCGCTCCATGCAGGGCATGGTCTTGTCGTGGCGATTGAAGACCTGATAATCCGCTACAAACGGATGCGTGGCTTCAAAACCCTCTGGCTCCCGGGCCTTGACCACGCCGGATTCGAAACTCAAGCCGTATATGAAAAACAGCTTGAAAAGGAGGGCCGCTCACGTTTTGAGATAGAGCCGAAAAAACTCTATCAGGAAATTCTCGATTTCACCTTGAAAAATGCCGAGAATATCAAATCCCAAATCCCGAAAATGGGAGCATCGTGCGATTGGTCGCGTGAGAAATTCACTCTCGACAAAGATGTGGTCGAAACCGTGTACAAAACATTCAAACGTCTGTCTGATGATGGCCTCTTGTATCGGGGCAAACGCATTGTGAGCTGGTGTCCAAAACACCAGACTTCGTTCTCTGATCTTGAGATCAAGGATAAGGAAATGGAAGATTCTCTCTATTACCTCAAGTACGGACCATTCACGATCGCAACTTCCCGACCCGAAACGAAATTTGGCGACAAATACGTCTGTATGCACCCGGATGACCGGCGCTATGCCACATACAAAGACGGTCAGACGATCGAGCTCGAGTGGATAAACGGCCCCATCACCGCAACCATTGTCAAAGACCGAGCGATTGATATGGAGTTCGGCACCGGTGTCATGACTATTACTCCATGGCACGACGCTACCGACTTTGAAATCGCCGAGCGGCACGGATTGGAAAAGGAGCAGATCATCGACGAGAACGGCAAACTTCTTCCTGTTGCGGGAGAGTTTTCAGGCATCCATATAAAGAAGGCGCGACCGCTCATCGTCGAAAAACTGCGGGTGAAAGGCCTTGTAGAAAAAGTAGAGGAGCACTACAAGCACAGCGTCAGAACCTGCTACAAATGCGGAACAGTGATCGAACCGCAAATTCGCAGTCAATGGTTCGTAAAGATGAAACCTCTTGCGGAGAAAGCGCTTTCCAAGATAAAGAACGATGATATTACATACATACCCGAACATTACAAAAAAATCACCCTTCATTGGCTTGAGAACATCATTGATTGGAATATCTCGCGCCAAATCGTCTGGGGTATTCCGATCCCCGCCAAAATCTGCACCGGTTGCGGCGATGGCGTTGTTGATCTCGAGGATACGACAAAAACATGTGGCCGCTGTGACGGCGAGATGCGGAAAGACACGGACACCTTCGACACATGGTTTTCTTCGAGCCAATGGCCATTTGCCGCACTCGGCGGAATTGAAGGCGCCGACTTCAAAAAATTCTACCCGACTGACGTGATGGAGACTGCCGGAGAGATTATTTTCTTCTGGGTATCGCGCATGATCATGCTCGGACTCTATGCCACGGGGAAAGTTCCCTTCAAACATGTGTACCTTCATGGGCTCGTACTTGATGCTAAAGGGAGAAAAATGAGCAAAAGCAAGGGAAATGTTATCAATCCTCTTGACCTCACGGCGAAATTCGGCACTGATGCGTTTCGTATGGGTCTTGTCGTCGGTAATACACCCGGGACTTCCCTTTCACTCTCGGAAGACAAGATAAAAGCATACAAACATTTCGCAAACAAGCTCTGGAACATCACCAGGTTTGTCTTGGAAAACACGGAGGATACGCCACCCGACATGGCTTTCGAAAAATACACACCCCGAGACGTAGAGCTCCGGAAAGAAAGGCGCGCCCTTATCGAAGACATCACCGCGGATATGGAGGAGTATCGCTTCTACCTCGCGGCCGAAAAGATATACCACTACACGTGGCACACCTTCGCCGATGTTATACTTGAGGAGAGCAAAACTATCTTCAAAAACGGCATGCCGGAAAAGAAGGCGTCGCGGAAACAGTTCTTGCTCGAGACTTTGCCGCACCTCCTCGCCGTCCTTCACCCCTTCATGCCATTCATCACCGAAGAGTTGTGGGGGATGATGCCGGAGACGCACCGTTCCCTCCTCATGATAAACCAATGGCCAAATTCTTAACACTCTCCCCGGAGATGATCTTTTTCGCGCTTCTCGGAGGTTTGCTGCCGGCACTCCTCTGGCTCTTCTTCTGGCTCCGCGAGGACCGCGTGCATCCAGAACCGCGCTCGCTCATCATGCTCTCCTTTCTAGCGGGCATGGGTGCGGTCATCGTCTCACTCCCGCTTGAACGTTTCGCAGAACACCGCATCGCGAGCGGCGCGCTCCTCTTCACCGTCTGGGCAGTCATTGAAGAGGTGACAAAACTCGGGGGCGCCTACTTCGCCGCACTGCGAAGAAAGGAGAGTGATGAGCCGATTGACCCCATGATATACCTCATAACGGCGGCGCTTGGCTTCGCGGCCCTGGAAAACACTCTCTTCCTCCTGGGCTCCATAACGCGCGTCGGCATCGTTGAGAGCATCATTACGGGGAACCTCCGATTCATCGGCGCGACGCTTCTCCACGTTCTCACCTCGGGCTCAATCGGCGTCTTTCTTGGCCTCTCGTTCTACAAAGCGCGGTGGCGGCGGGAGATAAACCTCGGCGCGGGACTCCTGCTCGCCATTCTGCTCCATACCGCCTTCAATGTCCGTATCGTTGAGAGCTCCGGGGCCACCATTTTGGTCACGTTTTCGCTCGTGTGGGCGGCGATTGTGCTCCTCCTTCTCTTTTTTGAGCGAGTGAAGAGTGTGCGGCCGAGTGGGGATAACACAGGGACAAGAAGGGCGCTATAATAGAGCTAATGATGTTGCCTACGATGAACAAAGAGCGGCGGTCATTTTTTGAGCGGCTTATGGGCGGCGGTGATACGGCAGAGTATGAGGGAGCTCCTGAGAAACGCGAGTCCGGCGCTCCGGGGAAGAGCGCGACACTCGCCGAAAACAATCCCGAAGAAGGAGAGCTTCCGGTGGATGTGTACCAGTCGTCCGATGCCATCATCTTGAAGACCTTGGTCGCGGGTGTCCGTCCGGAAGACTTGGATATCTCAATCACGCGCGATATGGTGACGGTGCGCGGCTCGCGCGAAGAGACGCGCGACGTAAACGGCGACGATTACTTCCATCACGAGCTGTACTGGGGCTCATTTTCGCGCACCATTATGCTCCCGCAGGAAGTTGACGTTGATGCAGCAGAGGCGAGCGAGCGGCACGGGCTTCTCGTCATCAAGCTTCCGAAGTTGGACAAATCGCGCCAGACGAAGCTGAAGGTAAGGTCAAACTAAAAACATCTGTACACGATGCAAATATGGAAGTACGCGATGCAAATATACAAATGGATGCGAATGATACGAATAAGGGAGTGACCATTCGTATCATTGGTATAATTCGTAGATTCGTATCGCTACCTTCATGAATAAGAAGGAGGAGCTTGCGAAACTTGAGAAGGAGCTTACGGCGGCAAACCTTCCGCTTAAAAGTGATGCCAACCTTGTCTTTGGCGAGGGGAACCCGGACTGCGCGGTCATGTTCATCGGCGAGGCGCCGGGAGAAACCGAAGACCGCTTGAAACGGCCCTTCGTCGGGCGGGCGGGGAAACTCTTGGACGAGTGCATCGCAGGCATCGGCTGGAAACGCGCGGACGTGTACATCACGAACATCGTCAAGCGCCGCCCGCCCGAGAACCGCGACCCCCTTCCCGAGGAGATAGAGGCCTACAAGCCATTCCTCACGCGGCAGATAGAAATCATCAGCCCGAAAGTCATCGCAACGCTCGGCCGCTTCTCTATGAACTATTTTCTTCCTTACGCAAAAATAAGCCGTGACCACGGCAAGGTGTTTGAAGTGGACGGACGCATCGTCTTCCCCCTCTACCACCCCGCCGCCGCCCTTCGGGCGACGGCGGTCATGGACGACCTTAAGAAAGATTTCACTCGACTTCCCGACATCGCCAAAGGTATTCTCTCTGACGGCGTCCTCGCCGCCGAATTCGCCGCCCTTAAAAACCCGAAGGCACGGAAGGATGATGTTCCCCCGCCCCAAGCGCCGCTCTTTTGAATTTGACGCCTCTCTCCTGCAATCATCTATTCTCTAATTCTCACGAATTAGAGAATAGGTTGGGTCGGAGAAATCTCCGAAGATTATGATGCCGAGGCCCGGATTTGCACCGGGGACCTACCGCTCTTCAGGCGGACGCTTCCCGCCCGTACCGAACGTATTGAATAGAGTGTGCTGGGGCCCGGGATCGAACCGGGGACCTACCGCTCTTCAGGCGGACGCTCTACCAACTGAGCTACCCCAGCACACTATATTCAAATTCAATTTTTGGTACGTTCGGAGGGGTACCAATCCCGACGATCCGCCTCGGCGGATGTCGGGACCACGACTCCCGCTGGAAGCGGGACGTCGGGGCTGAGCTACCGTGGCATGGCGACCAGCTTGATTACCCTACACCTAAAAACCGAGGTTCGGCAAGCCGTTCCCGATGTTCTGGATGTTCTCTACCGTGCCCTTGATGCCGCCATACAGCCCCTGGAGCTGATCCAAATACGGTTGAATCGCATAGTATGCGCCAAAGGAGAGCCCGATGATGACCACCCAGTACAGCGCGCTCATAATCTGGCTTACCAGCGCAGCGCGACGCATCTTGTGGAGTATCCGGTTATTCTCCTCCGCAAGCGTAAGCACCTGCTTCAAGAGCTCTCTGTCTGTCGGTTCCATGATACTTTCTAGTATACCTGCTTTTGCGCTGTGCGGGTAGCGAGAATCGCCCGCACCTCTCAGCTCGCCGCCGCTCGCCTCGGTCTGGGCACCGCCTCACCTGTTTTACCTGCTGGCAAAACATGGCTCCGGCGTTCAATTCCCGACATGAGTAACGCAGGTTACTCATTCTCCCCACATTCAATTTTTCACTTCGTTCAAAATTCAATGCGGGTAGCGAGAATTGAACTCGCGTCTCATGCTTGGGAAGCACGCATATTGCCACTATACTATACCCGCCTGCGGGTTTCATCCTATCATATCCACACAAAATTTTGACAGCTGTATGGCCGTGCTATAATAACCCGACGGCACGGAAGGCGGACTGGAACGGTCCGCCGATTCCAACCGGGCGACAACCAAGTATCAATAATCAATCGTATGGCAGAAAAGAAATCAGTGAGCATTTACTCAACGCCGACCTGCGTGTACTGCAACGCGGCAAAGTCGTTCTTCAAGGAGCACGGCATCGCCTACGCCGAGTACGATGTGGCAAAGGACCTTACCCGCCGACAGGAGATGATTGATAAGAGCGGACAGATGGGCGTGCCGGTCATTCTCGTCGGAGACGAGCTCATTGTCGGTTTTGATAAACCGCGCCTTGCCCAAACGCTCGGAGTAAAATAATTTCTTTCTGACAAAAACCCGTCCGCCGCGGCGGACGGGTTTTTGCTGCGGAAACGGCATGCTATAGTCTCTCCACCGCCCCTGTAGTTCAACTCCGACGTCCCGCCTGTGGCGGGAGTCGGAGCCCCGACTCCCGCTGGAAGCGGGACGTCGGGGTGGATACCTGCCCGACTTGCCTGACGCCCTTATAGTTCAATAGATAGAACGTCCCCGTCCTAAGGGGAAAATGTGGGTGCAATTCCTGCTAAGGGCACCAAAATTAGCAAGTCAGGCGGGCGGGGAACGAACCGTTCCTAATGGTTTGATGTCAGTTCGATTCTGGCCGGGGGCATCACTTAAAAAATCTTTTGAGACGCTCCCAAAAACCGACCGCGGGGAGTGCTTTCTTTGCCGATGCATCACCAACAGGTTCCACGATAACGACAACCTCCTCGCCCTCACGCGCGACCGGAAAACGCTCGCGAATTTCCTCCTCAAGCCCGCGGTCGGTCTTGAGCTTTTCTATGTCACCCGCAAGCGTTTTCTCGCGAGCTTGAAGCGTGCCGAGGAGCTCCTCGGCACGCTCGCGGTTCAGACGACTCTCCCGCTCCTTCTTATACACACCCCACGTCGCGTGGAGGAGGAATGCCGCGACAACGAGAAAAACAACCGCCGTAACGGGCGAGGAAAGAAGCCGTTTGAGCCGTCGCCGCTGTATGAGCCCGATATCCATGTTCCACACTAGCCCTTCTCATGCTATGCTTACGTCACCAATTATACACGTCTTACGCCTATGCTGTTTGAGAAAAAACACCAAAAGAAAATCAAGATTGTCTGGGCAATTGTGTGCATACTCATCATCGTGAGCATGGTGATTCTCTACACACCTATTTATTAGTTTATAGTCGTTAGTCTATAGTCTTTAGTGAGAGCGTTGGGGCAACATCTTCCTCGATTGCTACAGACTACAAACTGTTCACTAAAGACTGCCCCTCACTGCATCATCTTCAAAAACACTTCCTCGGGGATATTCACGGTGCCTCGCTCCTTCATTTTTTTCTTCCCTTTCTTCTGCTTCTCCCAGAGCTTACGCTTGCGCGTGATATCCCCTCCGTAGAGATATCCGGTGACATCCTTCTTCATCGCTGAAAGTGTGCGCGAGGCGATGATGCGCCCGAACGCCTTTCCCTGTATTTTCATCACGAACATCTGCTTCGGGAGAATGCCGTGGAGCTTCTCAACGAGCCGTTCCGCCTCCTCTGTAACCCGCTTCTCAGACACGATACGGGCAAATGCAGGTACCGTCTCATCGGCAACCAGCACCTCGAGCTTCGCGACAGTGGCTTTCTTCATCTCTCCAAGCGTGTACGAGAGCGATGCGAAACCCGATGAAACACTCTTGAGTTCATCAAAAAATCCTCGCATGAGCTCGCGAAGCGGCATGGAGAGCGTGAGGCGTGATCGGGAAACGCCCCACGTATGCGTTTCTTCAACGGCCGCCTCGTGCGCATAGAGCATCTGCATGATGCCGCTTAAGTACTCAATCGGGGTTATTATTTCCACCCGCACCCACGGTTCAAAAACTTCCGCGATCTCGCCGTGCTCGGGAAACTGCGAGGGAGAGTGGGTGCTTTTGCGCACGCCTCGCGTATCCACCACTTCGTACGTAATTGAGGGCGCCGTAACAATGAGGCGGATCCCGTGCTCGCGGCGGAGGCGCTCGGTAATAATTTCCATGTGGAGCATGCCGAGGAACCCGCACCGAAATCCTCTGCCGAGGAGGCCTGACGAGTCCTCTTCGTGCGTGAAGGAGGAGTCCGAGAGACGCAAACGCGAGAGCGCCTGGCGAAGGAGGTCAAAGTCGTCATGACTTTCAGGGTAGAGGCCCGCCCACACGACAGGCCGTGGGCGCTCGTACCTATGAAGCGCGGGCAGGGGGCTACGCCGGAGCGTCACTGTATCGCCAACGACAGCGATGCCCGGCTCTTTCACACCGCTCACAATGTACCCTATCTCACCCGCTCCGAGCCGCTCGGCTCGCCGCTCCTCCGGCACAAACACGCCAACCTCAAGCGGAGTAAATGTCCTTCCCGATGTGGAAAAGAGAAGCTCGTCCCGCGCCGCCACGGAGCCGTCAAAAACACGGAAGTGCAAAACAACGCCCGTATGGTTGTCGTACCGAAAATCAAAAATGAGGGCGCGGAAGGTGCTACCGCCCCGTTCCGAGCGGGGCGACGGTACCCGCGAAACAATCGCGCCGAGAAGCTCGGCCACCCCCTGCCCCGTCTTCCCCGACACCTCAAGCACCTCTTCCGGCAAACATCCGACGAGTGACGAGACTTCTTCTTTGACCTCGGCTATTCGTGCAAGCGGCGAATCCACCTTTGAGACTGCCGGAAGTATGGTGAGTCCCGCTTCCCGCGCCATAGAGAGCGTCGTTATCGTCTGTGCCTGCACACCCTGTGTCGCATCCACGAGAAAGACGCACCCCTCAACTGCACGAAGCGCGCGAGAGACCTCGTACGCAAAATCAATGTGGCCGGGAGTGTCAATAAGATTAAGTTGGTAGTTAGTAGTTGGTAGTTGGTAGTTCATGCGGACGGGCGTCATTTTGATGGTGATACCGCGCTCGCGTTCAAGGTCCATTGAGTCCAATACTTGATCACGCATCTTCCGCTCCGGAATGGTGCCGGTGATCTGGAGCATCCGGTCGGCAAGCGTGCTCTTCCCGTGGTCAACGTGGGCAATGATGCAGAAATTACGAATATTTTTCATATAACACACTGAACGAATACGTTACCACATCTCGCCCCGTAGTGAGCCGAGTCTTCGAGGATCTACTACTGGGGTGGTCAATATGGGCGATGATACAAAAATTACGTATGTGGTCCATAAGTTTTATCGGTAAATATCTTTACGATGGGCAATAGTAAGAAGCAAGACCGTCTCGCCATCTTCAAAGCAGAAGACGCATCGGTAATCGCGATGGAGGCGGAATGAGTACTCAACTCTATTCCCGTGAAGCTTCTTTGTGTGTAAACGGGGGTCCCGATAGTCAACAGCGAGAATACCGATGAGAAAAACTGCCTGCCTCCGAAGAGATGCGGGCAGTTTTTCAAAAGAGTTCCGAAAGGAGGAGGTTGTACAAATACGATACATCTTACTTCAGCCGAGACAGTATCCCGCTCTTAAAAGTGAACCGGGCTTTTGAGATGCGAATACGGTCAAGTTTCCGTAGGAATGATTTTCTATATTGCCCCTCCTGATCCAAAGGCACAAGACCGCTCACCCTCCCTTTTAATTCATGCACCTCTTGAAAAAGGAGGCGGATATTTTTTTCGGCGACTGTCATATTGGTATACTACCACATCCTTCTCCGTAAAAACAATTGTCCAAAAGGATCTTATTTATAGGCATTTTTCGGCCGCAATGCCCGCTTCTTCCTTGAGCTCCCGCCGTGCGGCATCTTCAATGATCTCCCCCGCGCGCGCCTTCCCTCCGAAGCCGTTCCACCTGCCCATCCCGAACCCGCGCTTCTTGTACCCCAAAAGCACCTTCGGGTGTGTATGGACGATAACAAGCGTTGTTATGATTTTCTCTTTCATATCTCTCCTCTCTTGCAACTATTCTCTTATTCGTGAGAATAAGAGAATAGTTGCCAGTGTTGAAAATTTCTTAAAGCTGAAATTCTCCATTCCTGTAAATGACCCGCGAGGAGCCGTCGCGAAGGTGCGCGGTTACGGTCCGCGGGGCGGTGGAGATGATGTCGGTGTGAACGGAGGAATCGTTGTAGCCGAGCCGCTCCCAATCCTCGGGAGAGAGCTCGCCCGGGTCGTCAATGTAGCAATCGTGATATGACGCGCCAAGCGCAAGGTGTGTGTTGCCATGGGGCCCGCCGATATTTTCGTCAAAGAGGGTTTCCGCCATAAACTTCGTAATGCGCGAAAATCGGCGATCGGTGAGCGAGTACTCCCCCACTCGATCCGCCCCCGCGGTCGCAATCATTTTTTTGAGCACCTTCTCGTTCTTCCGCGCCGAGGACTTCACGACATGCCCGTTTTTGAACTGAAGCTCCACTCCTTCAATCAAGACTCCGTACCGGTAGAGCGGCTGATTGAAGCGGATCCACCCTTCCGTCCCGCGCCAATCCGGCGAGGT